>NZ_JAVJQN010000230.1:0-44668 GCF_040218245.1 Coleofasciculus sp. E1-EBD-02
GCCGCACGTCGCACATTCTCATGAGCATCAGATTGAATCAGTTGTTTGAGCAGGGGTAAAGTATCTGGGTAATCTTTCCATCCTTTCGCTAATTCCTCTATCGCTGCACGTCGGATATCCCAATTATCATCAGATTGAATCCGTTGTTTGAGCAGGGGTAAAGTATCTGGGTCTTGTTTCCATCCTCTGGCTAATTCCTGTATCGCCGCACGTCGGACATTCCCATCATCATCAGATTGAATCAGTTGTTTGAGTAAAGGTAAAATATCCAGGTCATCTTTCCATCCTTTGGCTAATTCCTGTACTGCTGCACCTCGAACATTCTCATGAGCATCAGATTGAATTAGTTGTTTAAGTAGGGGTAAAGTATCTGGGTCATTTTTCCATCCTTTCGCTAATTCCTGTATCGCCACACCTCGAACATTCTCATGAGCATCAGATTGAATTAGTTGTTTGAGCAAGGATAAAGTATCTGGGTCATCTTTCCATCCTTTCGCTAATTCCTCTATCGCTGCTATCGCTGCACGTCGGATATCCCAATCATCATCAGATTGAATCAGATGTTTGAGCAGGGGTAAAGTATCCGGCTCATCTTTCCATCCTCTGGCTAATTCCTCTACCGCCGCACCTCGAACATCCCCATCATCATCAAATTGAATCAGTTGTTTGAGCAGGGGTAAAGTATCTGGGTCTTCTTTCCAAGTTGTGGCAATTGCAGTAATTGCTTGGGTACGAATTTCTTCAACTAGGTCGAGAAACTCCAAAGCTCTATTAGAGTAAGGCATAAAGATCATATAACCATACTCTGTTAATCCTTTCAACCGCTCAAGCAATTTATTATCCGTCTCTAATATCCCCTGCCGATTCTTCACCTCCTCCAAACACTGCGCCGCCAGAAACACATTCATAAACTTCTCATCTTCCCCCTCCTGATTCATCAAATACTCAATAATCTCCCCCGCAAACCTTGACTCCTCAATCATCCCCACAATCAACCGCAAAACCTCATGCCAAGATTCATCCTGCCAATGCTTGCCAAAAACCTCCGTTTTCAACCCCTCCAGGGATAACCGCTGCGTCTCCTTAAACTGCCAAATAAACTCCCACGCACAGAAATATTCCAAAAACGTCCGATGCACAAACCCATAATAATCCGCTCCCAAATAACAGAGAATAAAATTACGTTCCCGTAATTGACGAATCAGTACCCGCGCCACTAACCGCGCCTGATTCACCTCTAGATTTTTCAAGGATTCGGTTAAAATCCGTTCTAAATCCTCCGCCCGAATCAAATTTCCTGCCAATCCCTGATCTGTGGCTTGCATAAAATACGCCACTCGGCGCAACATTGCCTGCTTATCCTTATAATCAATCGTCTTCGGATCAAGGCGCGAATCCTCAATTAACGCCCGTTCCACATCCCATTGATGCAGTAAAACTCGCGACGCTTGATGATACAATTCCGGTCTATCTCTAGGTAACTCCTGATTCCGATTTAAAATTGCCATCATCGTCAGCAATAGGGGATTCCCGGCTAATTCCCGAATTGCTTTTGACGTATCAATTGCCCGTTGTAATCGTTCTCGCTTCCAACCCTTACCCACCTCATCAGTAAAGGTTAATTCATGCCAACGATAGATAAAATCCTGAATCTGTTTCTCATCCAACTCTTGCAACAGGAAGTGGTGAAACTCCGCATTCCGTAATCGCTGCGGCTTATAGCCAATCACGCGAGACGTAACAATCACCTGCACATCTGGATACTCATTCGTGAAGCGATGAATATCAGTAATCACATCCTCCCGTTTACCCGGATCAAATACCTCATCCAACCCATCAAACAGCATCAACACCTTCCCCGCCTTTAACTGTTCCTGGAGTTGATGCTGATTCAGATGACAAATTGCCCCACTACTTTGATGCAAAAACTCTAAGAAATTCTGGCATTGTCCTAAATCTCGATTCCGCATATAGGTGCGTAATTCAATTAAGATGGGAATCGCTAAGGAAATGGCATTCTGTAGCGGCGACTGGGCATACATTAATGCCAGATATTGTAATAACGTAGACTTCCCCGAACCCGGATCACCTAAAATCACCAAATAGGGATAATTTCGTTTATCATTAATAACATCCAAAACCGACTGTATCGGCGCGTCTGAATAGACCCGTTGATAGCGGTTTAATTCCCCGAACTGAAACTCTGGATTTAACTGATCCGTTTCCCGCAATCGCCGCTGATGTTCCTTGGGCAATTCATACACTTGTGGCAAAACTTCATGGACTTTTCGCACGTTTTGTGCTATAAATATTCGCCATAACTTCAGCGCATTATAGGCACAGCCCGTGGTATCCAAACTATCTAAGCGCAGATTGCCATAGGCTTCCCGCAACCCCTCCTGATAGCGGCGCAAATCGAACTCCGGTATAATCCCCGCAGACTCCTGAGTATAGCGTGCGATCGCCTCCAACTTCTGCGAATCCAAAATCTCCCGCAATTCAGGCGATTCCCGGATTAACGCCTTGACTTTTCTGAGATACCGCTTCCCCACCTGTTCCCAATCAAAATCTTCTGGGAGCGATCGCAGGTTAAGCTGATACCATAGATTCCCCAACCCCTGCGTATCCAAACTCGAACACTCATCCTGAAACCCACTCCCCAAAATCCCCTTCACTGAGGAATTGTGGATAAACTTGGTTAACGCCGGAGAATACTCCTCCACCTCCACTTCCGACACCTCAGCATCTTCCAACTCCTGCTGTACCAACACCAGAAACTCTTTCAACGCTTTCCCGACAACCGTGTTTAGCGTATTGTCCTCAAAACACCCGGAAAAATCCCGAATACAATCCTTAAGAAAATCTTTCGTGTAATCTTCCAGCGTTCCCTTCGCCAGAGGCGCTAATACTTCCCGAAACACAAAGCCAGTAACGGAATAGACACCCCAAGCCGCGAACCAATCCAGCATGACTCTCGCATTCGTCTCTATTTTGTATCGAGTATAACTGTAGAATCACAGTCTTGATTAATCACCGTCTGCCCTCTGCCCTCGATCCTCCTGTTTTCACTGTATGTTTAATATTACACTTGTAAGACAGTAACGCCACAGTTTATGCTTTAATGATAAAAAAATCAGCATAAATTGATTCGCTTCTTATTCAGCGATTTTATTCAGGAAAGTCAGAACTTTCACTGAAGAGAACCTTCGGATTATTCAAAAAATTCAGAAAATTCAGTTTTATGCTAGCGTGGTCATCAGAGGTATGAATTGGAATGCCAGATGGCAGATGCAGAGGTCATAAGACTGATCGAATTAGCCGAGTATTGGATTGCCCAGAAGACAGGAAACGTACTAAACGACGCCCAAAAGACTATCCTGAGTCAAGCCTTAGCGGGTAAGAAACTCAAAACCATTCAGGTTATGGGCTATAGCCAAAATACTGTCCAGCGCGATTTAGCGCCGAAGTTATGGAAACAGTTGTCTGAAGTCACCGGGAAACGAGTCACGATTAAAACGTTACGTTTAATCCTCGCAGGATTGCCAGACGCAGATACCGAGAACTCCGAGACTCTGACTCCCCCACCGCCTCCCCCAGTCAGTACAACCACCTTCCCCTCTCCCATCTGGGAACTACCCGGAGGACAACTTGATTTAGCCTCACCCTGCTATGTCGAACGTCCAGCCGATGAATCTCGCGCCTATGAAGAAATTAGTAAGCCGGGAAGTTTGATTCGGATCAAAGCGCCGCGACAAATGGGCAAAACATCCCTAATGGTACGATTACTGTATCACGCTGAACGACAAGGATGTCAGTCTGTCGCCTTAAACTTTGAGTTAGCGGAACGGGAAGTCTTTGCGGATTTAAATCAATTCCTGCAATGGTTTTGTGCTACTGTTACCGATGACTTACACCTGCCGATTCAGTTAGAAAACCGTTGGAGTAAGTTTTTGGGCAGTAAAAAAAACTGTACCAATTATTTTGAAAAATATCTATTACCTACCCTGAGAAGTCCCCTAGCATTAGGACTTGATGCCGTTGACCGAATTTTTCATTACGAACAGGTCGCCGATGACTTTTTCGGCTTACTCCGGGCTTGGCATGAAAAGGCAAAACAACATGAAATTTGGAAAAACTTTCGCCTGATTATTGTTCATGGCACAGAAGTTTATATTCCCCTCAGTAACGACCAATCCCCCTTTAATGTCGGATTACCGATTGAATTATCCGAATTTGACGCCCATCAGGTGCAAGACTTAGCCCTGCGCTATGGTTTAGACTTCACTTGGAATGATGTCAAACAACTGATGGCAATGGTTGGCGGACATCCCCATTTGATCCGATTAGCCCTGTATAAAATTGCCCGTCAGGATATTACCTTAAACCGACTCCTAGAAGACGCCCCTACTGAAACCGGAATCTATGCGGATCATTTGCGCTTACATCGCTGGAATTTAGAGAAACATCCCGACTTAGCCGACGCCCTCACCCAAATCCTGGAAGCCGATCGCCCGGTGCAGCTAAAAGGTGCGATCGCGTTTAAACTGAATAGTATGGGATTAGTCTATCTGGTAGGAAATCAGGTGAGTATTCGTAATGATTTATACCGCCAGTATTTTCGCGAACGACTGCATCTGGAAAAACTTCAAAGTCAAGACACCAAAGAATACCGAGGCAGAATCATTCCCCATTCTCTGGGGGATAATGTCCTAGCCGCTATTGTCTTTACCGATATCAAAGACTCCACCCAAAAGCAGCATGAAAACCAGCAACCCACCCTAGCCGCCATTCATCGTGATCTCAAACTAATGACCAAATTATGCCACCAATTTGAAGGAGAAGTTCTCAAATCCATGGGTGATGGATTACTCATGTACTTTGTCTCCGCCGTCAAAGCCGTTGATTGTTCCCAAACTATTCAAAAAACCCTCTCCCTCGCCGCCAGAGGATTACCGAATGAGGCGGTATTACAGCATCGAATTGGCATTCACTTAGCTGATGTTTTTTTCAATGGCACCGATGTACAAGGAGATGGCGTCAATATTGCCGCCCGTTTACAATCTCAATCAAAACCCGGTGGAATTTGTATTTCCTGGATAGTGTATGAAGCGGTCAAAAATCACCTACAATTACACGTCACCGATAGTGAACACCGCTTGTTAAGAGGAATTGATGAACCCATGTTGTTATATCAAATAAGCGTTGACGGATAGAATAGTTTTGAGTGTTGACCCTTCACTACATTTGAGGGAACCTGGTTTTTATTGGTGTGTAGGGGCGGGTTTCATATCGTTTGAAATGGTGCGTTACGCTACGCTAACGCACCCTACTGGCGTGACCCACCTAAAATGGTGAAATAGATTTGGTTCGTAGTGAGGGCTTTAGCCCTCTCCAGCTAGGCGTTAAAGCACTAAAGTGCTTACTACAAACAAAGTCCTATTTTAACCCGGTCACGCCACTACACCCGCCCCGACTTCAACGAATGACCAATAACCAATGACCAATGACCAATGACCAATGACCAACGGTACAAACTATGCCTAAATGGAAACTGATAACCGAATTTACATTTGATAGCGCCCATTACATCAAAGACTACGACGGACCTTGTGGTCGGATGCATGGACATACCTATACAGTACGATTAGAAGCCACATCTTCAACCCTTCACGCCTCAGAACATTGTCCCCACCCCGTTATGGTGGCTGATTTCAAAAGCTTACGCTGGGCAAAAAAAGATGTCACCAAAGGCGGTTTAGATCACGGAATTCTTAATCAAATATTACCCGAAGGATACGAAACAACCGCCGAAATGATTGCCCAATACATTTATGACGAAACCAAAAAACGCATTCCCGAAGGCGTACAACTCAAAGTTGCGGTATCAGAGACACCGAATAGTTGGGTAGAATATGAGGAATAAATTATCAGGAATAAATGATTACGAATGTTTTTAGTCCATTTAGACGGCGGCGAGTCGAGATAGGTTAATTCTGATACCGCTACATTTGCCCAGGGACCATTGGTGTCAACTTAAGCTCAACCCCTCACCCCCAGCCCCTCTCCCACGCCGACGGGGAGAGGGGAGCAAGAGAATCCGGTTCCCCTTCTCCCCACGGAGGGAGAAGGGGTTAGGGGATGAGGGGGAAAATGTCGAGGAGTAGATAGACATGCATTAAATTAACAGAACCGACTTATAAATCTATCGGGTCGCCCTGCTTCCAGAAACGGGTGGTAAAATACCCCGCCGCTTTAAGGTTGCTTCAATTTGCCGTAACAGTTCAAAATCATTATCGGGCAACGGATAATTGTCTTGATTACCGCCATTTTCACTACCCTTTAAATCCGGTTCCAGAAACACAAACGCTTGGCGAAACTGTTCCGAATTTGCCGCAATTGACCCCTCCAAATGACAGGGAATAATCCGTTCAAACTCCCAACTGGCTACCTTCTCCACCCAGTTTAACGTTTCTTTCGGGGCGCGGTTCAAAATCAAAGTTTGCAGAATTGGTGCAACAAAGGGACGCCCATTCCCCCGCAAGGCGTCAAAGGATTTTTGCCAACCGGGTTTCCATTGGAAGGGAAATAAACCAAAATAGGCTTGCTTTGACCAATCCGGTGCCTTTCTCGCCTCCCGTAACGCCTGCGTAAAGGGTATTGTGTCCAAGGTACTGGGGCGGAAGAAAAATGCAAACAAACAGATGCGTTGCCATCCCTTGCGCCGAGTCATCTTATTATCGATAACGATATCCAAGGCATGATCTCTAGCATGGAATAATAACGGATAGGGATCAAGTTGCGCGATCGCAGGCGGATTTTCGGGTACACTAACTACAGTATCCGTCACCAGAAGCGTGCGCGATCGCTTGTGCCAAAATCCCACTTCAGCAAAGGGTCCTAACCCCAAATTCACTGGACCCAATACAGCATAATCAAATTCATCAGCAAAAGGCGTTTGGCGACTATCTGCGGGTAAAACATGAGTCCGTTTCCTGGGAAACCCCAGCCAACTCAGGGGCAAATTCACCGGATAACTCCACTGGTGCGGCGCAACAAACACCTGGGCGTGAGGAAACTTGCGGGCAAAGGGACCGACAAACACTTTATGCTCAATCCCCGACACCGTGGGCAGAATGATATATTTTACCTCACCATGCTCTGCCACCAATTTCTGAACTAATCGGATGCATTCCGGCGTTGGTGCAACAGGCGCATAAATCAACAGCCCTCCAGCATCCAGCTTAATCACCGTCATCCGAATAGGTACAACCACATAGAGAATCCCCTGAATCTGGTCAAACGTCCAAATCCTATCCTTGACCACTTCCACACAGATAGTGCGTCGTTTGCCATAAGGATACAGGGGTACAGGAAACCAAAGCGACCATGACCAGTCTTGAGAGTGGATGCTCGGATGACCCTGGTGTTCCTGCATCTGCGGTTCATTCCTCCTGTATTGTCTAAAGACTCAACCTGTTGGGCGGGAAATTTCCCCTATTATTCTACAACCGGAAGCGCCTCCACCAAAACGCTGTACGCCACGACAGCAAAAATGCTTTATCGTAATTTCCCGTCTGATGCGGTATCGGGAAGGGCGCAAGCCTTGCGCCCCTACAGTTCCTTAATCTATCAATTTAGGTGTGCCACGCCACGACATCTCTTAACTAATCTATTCTGAATCCGGGTCAATGCCCATGGCTCTTAATCGTTCCGCCAATCTTGCCGATTTTTGCTCGGCTTGTTCGGCGCGTTGGTGTTCTTGTTCGGCGCGTTGACGTTCTTGTTCAGCACGTTGGTGTTCTTGTTCAGCGCGTTGACGTTCTTGTTCGGCGCGTTGACGTTCTAATTGGGCGCGTTCTTCACCAATTAACAAAAGATTGCCTTCACTATCCCACCAACGCAACCAATATTGAGTTTGATTTTGATAAGTCCCGTGCCAAAGTCCCAGTTCTACTCCTAAGGGCGTAATCGGATAGTGACCCCGTTCATTCGGTTGGAGTTTTTGATAAGAAAAATTCAGCCAATTATAAACTTCAAGTTTTCTAGTTTTGACTTCAAAAATGCCATAGTAGGGAATGCGAATAATCCGTTCATACACCCAGAATTTACCGGGTTTAGTGGTTTCTCCTTCAGCGGAAACCGATAAGGGTGTAGCATCTCGTTCCTCGTCTCCATTGCCACTGGCAAATTCTAAGGCAATCATTGGTGCCATCAATTCCCGCCAGAGAACATAAGAACGGCGAATTTCACCATTCAGTAATGGGGGAACATTGGGAACATAGAACCAATCGGGAGCCTCTGCACCTTTTTCTGGAGGTTCGGTTTCGCGCCAATAAATCCCGCAATCTTGTCCAATAGCGTAGTCACCATCAGGATGGAGTTGCTGCAAAACTGAACCAATGGAATCGGTCAAAATTAGGCTTTGAGGATGTTCTTGGAAATTTTTCACAAAGGTGCCATCAGATTCAGGTAGTTGGGTATGGTCAGGAAAGGCAGGGGGTAAATCAATTTTAGTTTGAGTCATGTCTTAATCACAGGTAACAGAGAATCTACTCAATTTCAGGGTTGGTCTAGCACTTATATTTGAATAGTGTGACACAATTGTTCGGCTTAATCAGAGTAGTCGGGTGGGCAAGGGTTATCAATCATCAGAAAAGAGGCTTTGTCGGGGCGACCCGCCGCACCAAAGTAACACCGCCCATTGATTAATTTTATCGGGTCGCCCTGGATCAAATATCGGCTATTAAAGGGTGACCCGAGTCTATTAAGTGGATTGGTGTTATTAATTGATACAAGCGGGTCGCCCCTACACAATCACTCTTAGGTTCTTATCTGTTAGGTGACAGATATTTTTGGTCTTCATGTTTTATATCAGGGTAAAGTTTAAATAACTTTGTATGGCTGGTACGTGTAATACTTCGGGCGTGAATCGAGCCGAATATGCAACCAATACACCCCTAACCCGGAGGTGCTTACCCAGGTAGGACGCGGATTCAGTCGTTGTTCTAACGCTGACCCCACATTTTGCCACAAGGAGTGCTGCTGATGTTCGGGTGCTTCACGCATAAAAGCCGCCAGATGGCAGTATGGAGACATAGAGGTTTGTGGACAAGGCACAACCAGCAACGCATCCTTTCCCAGATTCGGGAATGTCACAATTGACTCGTTCTCACCTGCGGCGGAAAAATGGCGAGCAAAATCACTGGGATCAGCTTGTACATTTACCAGGGATGGACTATTGACGAGAACAAACTCGAATACCTGGTTTACTGTCGCGTCGGTGATAGGAGGGGTTTCCCAGAAAAAGGCGGAAAATGGAGCATCGGCGAGTAGGGAAATGAAAAATGTCCGAAAATCCGGGTTATCCTGCCATAGCTGGATGATTTCTGAGTAGAGGATTGGGTTATTATTGGACAGAAGCGAAATCTTCTGTATCCGACCCTTGTTGAGTGATTCGATGGATGATTTCCACATTGAGAGATCCGGTATTTTGTTTGATGATTAGACAAGTCACTTATTGACTAAGTATAACTGTTTAATTTTATTGAAAATAAGTTAAATGAATGGATTAGTTTTGGATGTTGTTCAGTGCAGGTAAACGTCCTTATATATTTTTTTAACGCAGAGGTTGGCGATCCAGGGACGCAGAGGGATTGGAAGTATGGGGAAAAAGATTTTATAAAATGACAAATGACGACGGACGAAGGACGAATGACCAATGACCAATGACGAAGGACAAATGACGAAGGTTAAACAGCGGGTTCAAGAACTGCGAAACCTTTTGCAACAAGCGAGTTATGCTTATTATGTCCGTGATAATCCCATTATGGAGGATGCGGTCTATGACCAACTCTATCGGGAATTACAAGACTTAGAAAGCCAGTATCCTAAGTTAGTCACTCCGGATAGTCCGACGCAGCGCGTGGGCGAGAAACCTGCATCAGAATTTTCCTCGGTTCGCCATAATATCCCCCTTTATAGTTTAGAGAATGCGTTTAATTTAGAGGAGTTGGCGAAGTGGCAAGAACGATGGCAACGTTATGCACCGGATGTCAAGGATGTAGAATATGTCTGTGAACTGAAGATCGATGGTTCCGCGATCGCACTCACGTACAAAGACGGTATATTGGTGCGGGGAGTTACACGGGGCGATGGTGTCACGGGGGAAGATATTACCCAGAATATTCGCACGATTCGCTCGATTCCTTTACGGTTAAGTACGGAAACACCGCCGCCAATTGTAGAAGTGCGAGGCGAGGCATTTTTGCCCTTGGAGGTCTTTGACGGGATTAATCGGGAACGAGAAGCCGCCGGGGAAGCGTTATTTGCCAATCCTCGGAATGCGGCGGCGGGTACGTTGCGACAATTAGATCCGAAAATCGTCGATCGCAGACAGTTGGATTTCTTTGCCTATACCTTACATCTTCCCGGATCAGAGGAACAGGAAACCGTACCAACTCTCAAGTCTCAATGGGAAGCGTTGGAATTCCTGCGGGATTTGGGATTCCGGGTGAATCCAAATCGGAAACGTTGCGCGTCTCTAGCAGAGGTGGAGGAGTATTATAAATATTGGGATAGTCAACGGCGTAGTTTACCCTACATGACGGATGGGGTGGTAGTAAAGCTGAACTCGTTTTCGCTACAAGATCAGTTAGGCTTTACCCAAAAATTTCCCCGATGGGCGATCGCACTCAAGTATCCGGCGGAAGAATCCCCTACACTGCTGCAAAAGGTTACAGTTCAGGTGGGACGAACGGGTGCATTAACCCCAGTCGCCGAACTCAAACCCGTACAGCTAGCCGGGACAACGGTTTCACGGGCAACGTTACATAACCGCGATCGCATCGAGGAATTAGATCTGCATCTCGGCGATACCGTCATTGTTCGCAAAGCCGGAGAAATTATCCCCGAAGTCGTGCGCGTACTTCCAGAATTACGTCCACCGGAGGCTAAACCCGTACAAATGCCTACTGATTGTCCGGTGTGCCATCAACCCGTCGTGCGTCCCCCAGGGGAGGCGGTAACGCGCTGTATTAATGCCTCTTGTCCCGCCATTCTCAAAGGTTCACTCAACCATTGGGCAAGTCGTGGTGCATTGGATATCAACGGGTTAGGAGAAAAGCTGGTGAATCAGCTAGTCGATTCCGGTTTAGTCCATTCCGTTGCGGACCTTTATCAACTTACTTTAGATCAATTAACCGATTTAGAACGCATGGGTGAAAAATCCGCCCAGAAATTAATCAACCAAATTGAACAATCCAAAACGCAACCCTGGTCACGAGTTCTCTACGGTTTAGGGATTCGCTATGTGGGTACAGTGAATGCTCAAATTTTAGCTCAACAGTTTCCCTCTGTAGACCAACTAGCCGCCGCCCGTGTTACTGATATTGAAAGCGTCTATGGAATTGGATCAGAAATTGCCCAATCAGTTTATGATTGGTTTCGAGTTCCCAGTAATCAGACCTTAATCAATCGACTGCGAGAAGCAAATGTAAAACTGGCGGGTGAACCCAAGGAAGCATCTGCGGAGGCAAAATCTCAACCGTTGCAGGGAAAAACCTTTGTGATTACCGGAACGTTACCCACACTGAAACGAGATGAAGCCAAAAAATTAATTCAAAACGCTGGCGGGAAAGTAACCAGTTCTGTCAGTTCTAAAACCGACTATTTACTGCTTGGTGAAGATGCCGGATCGAAATTAGAAAAAGCCCAAGAATTAGGTATTAATCAGATCAGCGAATCTGACCTTTTACAATGGTTGAAGGAATAGGTTGTAACTCAATTATAGGGGCGGGTTTAGGGACAATTGTCGGGGCGGGTTTAGGGACAATTGTCGGGGCGGGTTTAGGGACAATTGTCGGGGCGGGTTTAGGGACAATTGTCGGGGCGGGTTTAGGGAATTAATTCAGCTATTCACCGATAAATGAACAACAAAACCCGCCCTCCCCACCGATAAAGGACGAATGACGAATTGATAAACTTTAGCTTAAGTCTTGGAGCGCTTGCTCCCAATCCCAAACACCTATCCCTTCACCTTGAAAGCGCGATAGGTGTTTTAGGTTTCTTCGTCGTATCCCGACTCATCAGCCATCCAGCCATTGACCAGTTCGATGACATCCTTTAGGGAATCATCTTCTGTTTCTGGGGATGAAGATTGGCGAATAGAACCTAGGCTCTCATTAAACAGGCTCTGATTAAAAATCGGAGCTTGTGGAGTGGTTCTTTTGTAAGTTTTTACCGAAACATCCCGACAAGCCGCTAATATTATAATGTCTTCACTGATATCTTCACGTTTAAGCAAATATTTTGATTCAATCAAGGCATCGATTTTTCTCCTAGCCTCTAACAACTGCTCTAGAGAAAGGGCATCCAGTCGTTGAATAATTTCGTCAAGGGGTTTGGTTTCTGTCATAACGATTAAAGGCAACTCGACTCTCTCTATCCTAACGGGGACTGAGTTTCAGCGCTGACTCCACACCACCTCTTACCCTCCTACCTCCTGCTTCCTGCCTTCTACCGTAATAACCGAACCGCACCAGAATTAGCACTCACGTAACAAGAGTGCTAAATTTGCTAATGGAGTAACGAGCAAGTATTGGGAACCCTATGGCAAAAATCGTTTCGTTTAACGAAGAATCACGGCGAGCCTTAGAACGGGGAGTCAATGCTCTGGCAGATGCAGTCCGGATTACCCTTGGACCCAAAGGGCGGAATGTACTGCTAGAGAAATCCTTTGGCGCTCCCCAGATTGTTAATGATGGTATCACCGTCGCCCAAGATATTGAACTAGAAGACCCCTTAGAGAATACAGGGGCGCGACTGATTCGAGAAGTCGCATCCAAGACCAAAGAAATTGCCGGAGATGGTACCACAACCGCTACCGTTCTGGCACAGGAGATGATTCGGGAAGGACTCAAAAACGTTGCGGCTGGTGCTAATCCAGTGGCTGTACGTCGAGGAATTGAGAAAACCATTAATCATCTGGTTAAAGAAATTGAGTCCATGGCTCAACCCGTCGTTGGTGACGCGATCGCACAAGTCGCCACTGTCTCCGCCGGGAACGACGAGGAAGTCGGGCAAATGATTGCCGAGGCGATGGACAAGGTAACCAAGGATGGAGTAATTACCGTAGAAGAGTCAAAATCGCTCTCCACTGAACTGGAAGTCGTGGAAGGGATGCAAATTGACCGGGGTTACCTCTCCCCCTACTTTGTCAGCGATCAGGAACGGATGACCGTGGAATTTGAAGATTCCTATATCCTGATTACTGATAAAAAAATTAATAACATCCAAGAATTAGTTTCCATCCTGGAAAAAGTTGCCCGTGCCAGTAAACCCCTACTGATTATTTCTGAAGATGTAGAAGGGGAAGCCTTAGCCACCTTGGTGGTAAACAAAGCACGGGGAGTTCTCAACGTCGCCGCCGTCAAAGCGCCAGGATTTGGCGATCGCCGCAAGCAGATGCTGCAAGATATTGCGGTTCTGACTGGGGGTCAGCTAATTTCTGAAGAAATCGGTCTCAGCTTAGATAGCGCTTCTACTGAGATGATGGGAACGGCACGGAAAATCACCATCGACAAAGACTCAACCACTATTGTCGCCAGTGGTGAAACCAAGCCAGAAGTGGATAAGCGCATTGCCCAAATCCGCAAACAGCTTGAGGAAACCGATTCTGACTACGATAAAGAGAAACTGCAAGAGCGGATTGCTAAACTTGCTGGTGGTGTAGCGGTAATTAAAGTCGGTGCAGCCACAGAAACAGAACTCAAAGATCGCAAGCTGCGGATTGAAGATGCCCTGAATGCCACCAAAGCCGCGATCGATGAAGGGATTGTTCCTGGCGGTGCAACCACACTGATTCGCTTAATTTCCAAAGTTGATGGCATCAAAGCTAACCTGGATGCTGAAGAGAAAATCGGTGCGGATATTGTCGCCAAAACCTTAGAAGCCCCCCTGCGTCAGATGGCAGATAATGCCGGGGTTGAAGGTGCAGTGATTGTCGAGAAAGTGCGAGAGAGCCAAGGCAATATAGGTTACAATGCCGCAACTGGCAAGCTGGAAGACTTAATTGCTGCTGGTATTCTCGATCCCGCTAAGGTTGTGCGTTCAGCACTTCAGAATGCAGGTTCCATTGCCGGGATGGTTCTAACCACCGAAGCCCTGGTTGTCGAGAAACCTGAGCCGCAACCCGCAGCGCCTGACATGGGCGGCATGGGCGGCATGGGCGGCATGGGCGGCATGGGCGGCATGGGCGGCATGGGTGGCATGGGTGGTATGGGCATGATGTAGTCCTCACCTATCTGCTATAGTTCATGACCGAAGCAGCTTGTCTAGTTGGACAGGCTGCTTTTTTGGCTATAAGGCAGAGGGTCAAAGGGGTAAGGTGGGCATTGCCCACCCTACTAGGCTGGCAAGCTTAAAGTTGTGGGTAAAATTTTTCTGGAGCGCTACTCTCATAAGGGTTTCAGGAAATACTTGACCACTGTTTTAACCTTGCCAAGCTACTACATAGGGCTTGCTGAATAAGTGTTGTGGTGGGGTTAGAAAGCAGGGGAAGCAGAGGGAACCTGATGTAAAGTTTTTTTTCAATCGTCCGTCTGGTTCGTAGGAGGCACTCAGGTTTCTAGAGTAACCAATGAAACGGTTATTGATCGAGGTGACGTATGTTCAAACAACTGCCTTTCAAACGACTAGGACTAACCTTATTAATGGCGTCCAGTGTCAGTTTTGCCATTAACTTGAGTTATTCACCACCATCATTGGCAGAATTGTTCACGCTTCAGGATGGCACTCAATGCCAAGGAAACTTTCAAGGATCAAATGGTAGAGGGTTGTGCGTTTATGAGAGAGACCCCCAAGGTAACCCTTACAACTATTATGAAGGAGAAATTCGCAATGGTTTGCCATCAGGTCGAGGAATCTTCGTATATAACAATAATGACCGCTATGAAGGAGACTTCAACAACGGTCTTCCCCACGGTAAAGGAACATTTATCTTTGAGAATGGCGATCGCTATATCGGAGACTTCAAGGAAGGTGTACCCAACGGAACGGGAACATTTCTCTATGATAACGGGGATCACTATTCAGGAGGAATTCTTAATGGTCAGTTCCACGGTTTTGGCACATTTATTTTTGCTAACAACCGATACGAATCTGATGACGATGATCGGTACGATGGACAGTTTCTTTTAGGTCAAGCTAAGGGCAACGGTACACTAAGATACGCTGATGGCATCATTTGTCGAGGCAACTTCTACAATAGTACTTTTACGGGACGCGGTACTTGCACCTATCCCCAAGGTTCCTCCTATCGAAGTTATACAGGAGAAATACATGATGGTATGCCTGGAGGTGTTGGTGTTCTGACGTATGTGAATGGTGAAGTGTACAGAGGAAATTGGCGCGATCGCCCTCGGTAAAAGTTAGCTTTGTTGTGTAGGGGCGACCCGCTTGCACAAATCAACACCTGTGTCCACTCACTTGGCTTGGGTCGCCCTTTAAAAAGGGGGTAATAACTGGCGAATATGAGGATAATTGAGATATAGTCCGAAAGTCAAACCCTTGAAACAGGATGAGGCGTGGGTGATGTTCCCAATCCTTCGACAACTGATTAAACGCCAAATTAGCCGCATTTACGTTTTCCTGGCTGTCTTAACCTTCTGTGTCACAACCCTGACTCACCTCCCGGCTACTCAAGCGACTCTTCCCCCAACCGCACAACCTTCAATTTCTCCGCAAACGATGGCGCAACAGGGGAAAACCCACTACGACGCCGGAGAGTACATAGACGCCATTAATCTGTTACAACAAGCTGCCGATGCTTTCCAATCACAGGGAGATACATTACGGCAAGCCATGACATTGACCAATTTAGCCTTAGCCTATCAACAATTAGGACAGTGGCAGGATGCCCAGGATACGATTACCACTAGCTTACAACTTCTCGATAATGCCCAAACCCCTGACGCCTGGACATTACAAGGGGCGGCGTTTAATGTTCAAGGACAATTGTATTTGGCCCAAGGGAATCTAGAAGCCGCCCTAGATAGTTTTACCACGGCGGTCAATCGCTATACTCAAACCGAGGATGAAGTCGGTTTGCTGCACAGTCAAATTAATCAAGCTCAAGCCTTACAATTGGCAGGGATGTATCGCCGCGCCCTGGATAGTTTGCAACAAATTGAACCTCGATTACAACAACAACCCGATTCGGCGCTAAAGGCGATTGGTTTGAGACGGTTAGGGAATGTACTGCGCTTAGTCGGGACAATGGATGATGCCAAAGAACGATTAACCCAAAGTTTACAAGTGGCACAAGTGATTCAATCTCCCGAACAGATTAGTGCTGCCTTTCTGGGATTAGGAAATACGGCGCGATCGCAAGGACAAATCGAAGCCGCGCTCAATTATTATCAACAAGCCGCTGATACGCTTTCAGGTGACTCCTCAACTCAGATTCAAGCGCAACTCAATCAACTAAGTCTCATCGTTGCAACACCAAGCCTCTCTGCTGATCCAGCATTTATTCAATCGTTGCAAAATCAAATTAGTCAACTCCCGGCGTCTCGTACTGCAATAGAAGCACGAATTAATTTAGTGGGTTCGCTGAGGAAACTTCAATCTCAGGACTATGCTAAAACCTCAGATATTGCCCAGTCTTTGGCGATAGCCGTGGAACAAGCCAAACAGCTTGGCGACAACCGCAGCCAATCCCTCGCCCTGGGTGAATTAGGGGCGCTTTATGAACAAACGCAACAATGGAAAGAAGCGCAAGACTTAACCGAACAAGCGTTAGTCATCGCCCAGTCGATTAACGCCCCCGATATTGCCTATAATTGGCAGTGGCAATTAGGACGACTGCTGAAAGCACAGGGAAAACGAGACGGTGCGATCGCGGCGTATAATGCAGCAGTAAATACCCTGGAATCGTTACGTCGAGATTTGGTGAGTATTAATTCTCAGGTACAATTCTCGTTTCGCGATCGCGTGGAACCAATTTATCGGGAATTGGTGCGATTATTATTATCCTCACCCACTGACAATCCGGATCAAAACGATTTAGCCCAAGCCCGCGATGTGATAGAATCGCTGCAACAAGCCGAATTAGTCAATTTCTTCCGGGAAGATTGCTTAAATGCGAACCGGATTGTGATTGACGAAGTGGATCAAAATGCGGCGGTAATTTACCCAATTGTATTAGGCGATCGCTTGGATGTGGTAGTATCCTTACCCGATGCACCTCTGCGTCATTTCGGGACACAACTACCTCAAGGGAAAGACTCCAATCTATTTAGCCAACTGCGAGCCGCGATTTCTCCTTTAAGTGTAGAACCCAATCGCGGACAGCTAATTACTATCCCTGAATCCTTGCAAAACATTTTTCGGGCGCAAATTTTGGTAAAGGAGGGGAATCGTCGGGCGACATCTGAGGAATATTTACCCTTAGCCCAACAGCTTTATGATTGGTTAATTCGCCCGATTGAGTCAGACTTAGCCGCCAGTGGCGCGAAAACCCTCGTTTTTGTCTTGGATAGTCCCCTGCTAAATCTACCCATGGCGGTTCTTCACGATGGTAACCAGTTTCTGATTGAAAAGTATGCGATCGCCTATACGCCGGGACTGCAACTTTTAGACCCCAAACCCTTGACAAGAGGCGACATTTATGCATTCACAGGCGGGCTTTCCGAATCGCGCCAAGGGTTACCTGCCTTACCATTTGTGGAAACCGAATTGCAGCAAATTCAAGCTCAAGTGTCCGGTCAACTGCTACTGAATCAGGAGTTTACCACAACCGCTATTGAACAGGCAATTGATTCCGTACCCTTTCCGGTGGTTCACCTCGCCACCCATGGTCAGTTTAGTTCTAAACTGGAAGATACCTTTATTCTCACCTGGGATAATCGCCTCAACATCAATCAACTGAATACCTTATTGCAAACCAGAGCCGGAGGCGATCGCCAACCCATTGAATTATTGGTACTTAGTGCTTGCCAAACTGCAACAGGGGATAAACGGGCGGCGTTAGGATTAGCAGGTGTAGCGGTAAGGGCGGGGGCGCGTAGTACCTTGGCGACGCTATGGTTTGTTAATGATGCGGCTACGGCTAATTTGATGATTCGTTTTTATCAAGAATTAACCGACAAAACGTTGACGAAAGCCGAAGCCCTGCGCCGCGTTCAAGTTTCTTTATTAAAGGAAAAAAAGTATCAGAATCCGGTATACTGGGCACCGTTTGTGTTGGTGGGGAATTGGTTATAGTTGTCATTTGTCATTTGTCATTTGTCATTTGTCATTTGTCATTCGTCATTCGTCATTTGTCATTCGTCATTCGTCATTTGTCATTTGGTCTCCCCCATGGAACAAAAAGCGAAGCATCCTTTGGTCTCCCCCTTTTTAAGGGGGACGGAAGGGGGATCTTAAAGGTGGGCTAGGAGAGATCAGTCTTATCCAATCAGTATTGGCGTTAATTCTATGTCTAAAATTGAAGCATCTACTCTTGAAGAAGCCAGAACCAATTGGTGTATCTACGCTCAACGGATAATAGAAAACTATCATCGCGATGCGATTAATCCAAATAATGTCGTCAATACTATCTATACCCGTTTGGACAAGTTTCTGGAAAGTAAGCCAACGGTGGAAAATGGCAAAATCTACACCAGCACGTATTTTCCTTCCGTAAATGAAGTTAACGCTGATTACGAACAGATTTGGTGCAAAGTCAATACAGCTCATCGCATTGATGCTGCTAATTTAGGGTTTCGCTCTCTAGGGGAACATCAATCTAACTCAAAAATGAACGAACTGGCGTTAAACTGGGCATACAATTATGTTGATGATCTTATCAAAAACGCCTATCAAGCTGCCGATATCACTATAGATTATCGGGAAAGCCAACAGTTAACCGGATTTGCCTGGTCTCGTACCGAACTTGTTTGGCAAAAGATTAACAATAAATTCTATAGTTTAGAGACTCCTTATTTGAGAACGGGAAATTTATTGTTCGAGGCTTTGAGCTATAAACATTACTGCAAACTTTTATCTCCGAAAGGAGCAGTTGATTTTATCGAAGAAATCAGTAAAATGTAATCAGCAACAAAAAAATATTTTTCCCAATCAGACATTGGAGTTAACGATGATTGAACTGAAACCACTGATTTTTCCCGCTTTAGCCACAATTGCCACTCTTTTGGTTTACTTTGTTCTCACGATCAATGTGGGTCGAGCCAGGGCAAAATATAATGTACCTGCACCTCAAATCTCAGGAGATGTCAATTTTGAGCGTGTGTTCCGCGTGCAACAAAATACGTCAGAACAATTGCTCCTATTTTTACCCAGTTTATGGTTATTCTCTCTGTTTGTTAGTCCAATTTGGGGAGCGGGAATTGGTGCGATTTGGGTAATTGGACGAATTATTTATGCCTGGGGTTACTATACAGCGGCGGAAAAACGCGGTATTGGTTTTGGAATTAATTCTCTATCTCTTCTCGTTCTGCTAATCGGTGCTTTAGTGGGAATTATTAAATTGTTCATCAATACCCCTTTTGGAGTATAAGGAAGCTGTTCGGCATTTAAACCTTAATTTCAACCGAAATCACAGTTCCCACTTTTACCGCATTAAACACTAATAGTCCTTAACCACCAACGACTAACTGCGCCGTCATCTTCAGTTTTAGAACGTTTAAGAGCTTCTTCAACTAAATCAATCGCTAATCCCGGCAAGACTTGAGATTCTCGAATCAATTCAGCGTTTGTTGCGGACAGAGAATAAGCGATTATCTTGCCAGCATTGACATTGGCAACCCAATATTCTCGTACTCCTAGACGTTGATAGAGTTTTTGTTTGCGCTCTGTGTCATCCTCCAAAGATGAAGCGGCAATTTCAACCACTAACGTTGGGGGATCAAGTTCATTCAAGTTAACGGGTGCATTAGTATGAGGCGGAAAAGTTATAGTTTTACCGATGTAGAAGGCAATATCCGGCTGGCATTCTCGCAATCTGGCTTTCCTGAAGCTGGTATTCGTTAGTTCTTTGATGGGAATATTTTTAATGGTGGCATACAAGACAATCACCGTAGAGAGAATGGAGTTGTCCTGACCGTGTGCCGAACCGAGTGGAGCCATTTCAATCCTCATGTAACCCTGATCATAATAAAACCTGCCACTGGCTAAGGTGGGATCATCAGCAAAGGTGAGAAAATCTTCCCAGTTGGCTTCAACCCAAGTATCGGTAGCAACAGTGGATATAATGGGCGGTGAATTGACCATATCTAGAACGTGCAGCTTCTGTGGCTCTCCATTAGCTTAACGTACAAATGCCGTCAAATCCTTTCACCAAAACTCTCAATTTCCACCTTATCCCCTACTTGCAGTGTTCCCAACTGTTCTTGAATCACGTTTTGCCCAAAAAAGATTTGCCCATTCCGCAGCCGATAGTTTGCCAATGTCGCTAACGGTTCTTTGCCTCGTATACCCTGAGATTGATCTACTGTGGTAATCGTACATCGAGAACAAGGTTTAACCACGCGAAAGGGAATTGCACCGATGCGAATTTGACGCCAACTGTCTTCGGCATAGGCTTCACAGCCAGAAACCACTAAATTAGGACGGAATCGATTTATGGGAACAGCTTGTTCTAACCGTTGATTTAAGTCGTGCAACGAGGCTTCAGAAATGAGTAAAAAGGGAAATCCATCGGCAAAACTAACCGATTCGCTGGGATTAGCATAATTTGGATTAATCGGGCGGATGGAGTCCTCTGGCATATAGACTAACTGACAGGGAATGTCGAGAAATTTGCTAAACCACTGACTGAATTCTTTATCCAATGGCATAGCTTGGCAGATATCATTCCAGATTTGCACTGGGAGGCGATGGTCACTTTCATAGTCTAGGGGAATGGATAAGCTGGGCTGGTTGGGTGCTTCTACGACTAACTCGTTCTCCCCCAACCGCACTTGAATCAACGCCATGCGAGGAAACTGACGCTGGGTGAGAAACTTACCCTTTTCATCCACGAGCATCCAGCGTCGATCATAGTGTAAACCGCGATCGCTCACCTGAGCCGTAGAGAGTGCGATCCCGCCTGCTGACTTAATCTGGTAGATATAGAGTCCACTCAACTGAATAGAAGCCATGTTTAAGCCGCCGATTTAACCGTAAAATCTATCCCACAATTTTAGCTGGGTCACGCCAGTAGACTAAGTTCAGAGGAACTTCTACTATACGCAATAACTACCATGAAAACCGCAGCGCGTGTTATTCATAGTGACCCTGACATCCTGGGCGGAACCCCTGTTTTTGTTGGAACTCGTGTACCGTTTGAAACGTTGCTCGATTATCTCGAAGCTGGCGATCCACTCGATGAATTCTTAGATCATTTTCCCAGTGTTCGGCGTGAGCAAGCGATCGCAGCTCTTGAATTGGCAAAGGAAATGCTGATAGCTTATGCGAATCCTGCTTGATGAGTGCGCCGTTCTACAACACTTGGACAAAGCTAGACAAAATTGGATCTTGTTAGACATTATCCGGATTGCTTCCTGTTTCACTCTGGCGGTGTCGGCACTCGACCAGTCCACAGTGTCCAGCTTTTTAGTTACAGTTACTTCCCCCAGGTATATGGCTACGGCAGCAACCCCTTGAACTCAATAATTACCAATCGTTTCAGCCTGATTGTGCCGATAGTAACCAGAACTTATCTTCCGTAGTAGTTAAGATTAAGAGTGGAAACAGTTCCAACCCTGGTAGGGTAATGCCGTTATCCCTAAACCTCAGTCGTTTAGTCTCCCAGTTTAAAACCTGTTAGGACTCTGCCAAGGTTTACTCTTCCAATCATGTTCGTCGAGTTCCTGCTAGATAAATATGACGACTGTCACTCAATCTCCCTACACTGAAGACCAAATTTCAGCTTGGCTGCGCGGCTTGTGTACCGTGGCTTGGGCTGATGGTCACTTTGATCCCGAAGAAAAAGAGATCGTTTCTCAACTGACTCATGAACTCCTGGAGGTGGATAAAGATCCACAGTCAGTTGAACAAACGATTTCTGCCGAAGAACTGGCTGCGGCGTTAGGTCACGACAAGCATACCGCCGAGAATTTTATCAGAACGGCTGTCATGGTAGCGATGGCAGATGGTATCTACTCGGTGAAGGAAGCAGATGTTCTGCAAGAATTCTGCGAAGCGCTGGGACTGCAAATCGAGGCATTGAATGCCCTGCGGCATACCCTTTACGATGGTGAGGGAACGGATACCCCGGATGTTGTCCACCAAGACGCCCAGCAACCAGGAACCTCTCCCCATCCCCATTCAGATATTCTGCATCCTCTACGCAAATGGCTAGACGGGATGGAAGTTCATGACCCACGAGTTGCCCGATTTGTTTGTAATATTATCCCCTCTCAATGTCCGTTTGAACGAGATGTAAACCTATTTGGTCGCAAAGTCGCCCACATTCCAGCCATGTGCAAGCTCAATCCACTCTATGATCAGTTAGTCGGCTTGCGCTTCCGGGCATTATCCTATCTGGCAGATGAACGGGGCGAAGATGTCTCGAAATATTTTTAGTGTAGAGATGTGCCATGATTCGTCTGTAGGGGCGGGTTTCACTACTATCATTTCTTCCCTCACCCAGATGTAACTAAACCCGCCCCGACTAGATTAAACGTAAGACGTCTTTGACAAATGACCAATGACGAATGACAAATGACAAATCATGCAATTTATTGATCAAGCAGAAATTGAAGTAGAAGCTGGGAAGGGCGGCGATGGGATTGTCGCCTTCCGGCGGGAGAAATATGTGCCTGCGGGAGGACCTGCGGGTGGGAATGGGGGACGCGGGGGAGATGTGATTTTGGTGGCGGCTGAACACCTGCAAACCTTGCTGGATTTCAAATATGCCCATCGCTTCCAAGCCGACAATGGAGGACGTGGGGGACCAAATAATCGAACGGGTGCTAATGGGCGCGATCGCACAATTCAAGTTCCCTGCGGTACAGTTATCTATGATGCAGATACCCAGGAAATTATCGGGGATTTAGTCCAATCAGGACAAACCTTTTGCGCGGCTAAGGGAGGTAAGGGAGGATTAGGGAACAAGCATTTTTTGAGCAATCGCAATCGCGCTCCTGATTATGCCTTACCCGGACTCCTTGGAGAGTATCGCCGCTTGCGTTTGGAGTTGAAATTACTGGCAGAAGTGGGCATTATTGGTTTACCCAATGCGGGTAAGTCTACCCTCATTGCTGCCCTTTCTGCTGCACGCCCGAAAATTGCCGACTATCCGTTTACAACGTTAGTACCCAATTTAGGTGTGGTTCGCAAACCTACAGGTGATGGTACAGTGTTTGCCGATATTCCGGGATTAATTGAAGGGGCGCATCTGGGAACCGGGTTAGGGTATGACTTTCTCCGCCATATCGAACGCACGCGCTTATTATTGCACCTAATTGACGCTACGGCTGATGATCCGATTGGCGATTACCAAACCATTCAAGCCGAGTTACAGGCTTATGGACGGGGATTGTCAGAACGTCCTCAAATTCTGGCATTGAATAAGATAGATGCGGTTGATTCAGAGACGGTAGAACTGCTGGCGACTGAACTCAATCACTTAACCCATGTACCCGTGTTCCAAATTTCAGCTGTGACTCAAAAAGGGTTAGAGTCGCTGTTGCAAACCGTTTGGCAGTCTTTGGATCAGTTGAAAGATGTAGAGGCGGAAACGGTTACCAAGGTTTGATAGTGGGCAGGGTGTGGGGTGTGGGGTGTGGGGTGTGGGGTGTGGGTGTTTAAATCGCTCCAATCCCTGGAAATAAAGGGAGAAAAGCTGCCTTGTTTTGAAAAGCGGCATTAACTTTACCTTTTACAAGTAAAATTGTCAAATACAAATAAGTAATTATACAGCGCTTTTCAAGTGAGGTACACAGACAGATCCCCGACTTCTTCGAGAAGTCGGGGATCTTGCTTAGAGACTGTACCTCATCAACCACCAAATCTGCTGTAATTATCCTGAAAACGAAAATTAAGTTCCAGAATTCCGGAATGAGGGGATGAAAGGATGAAGGTAAAATTACACCCTTATCCAAGGTTCTGCTAGTTCGTCTCTGTTGAGCAACGTTTATACCTCTTTACATTCCATGATATAAATACTCTTTCAAGAAAAGAAAAGCCAACCGTAACGTTGATTGCTTTTCCAACGACAGTTGGTTGCAAGGCTTCAGAGTCTAGCTAAGATCTAAAGTCAAAGAAGTCTTAGTTAAACATAGTTTTTGGAAAAATAAAAATGGATTCGACCAGCAGACGATTAACGGATGCGGCAAAATGTCATATCTAATTTCTAATCAAGGTTTTAAATCGGGAGCAAAGTTTATCACAACTTTATTTAAGTCATCTTGACTATGTTTTTTCCGTAAATCATGGCTATAACGCTTGTAGTTTGACTTGGCAAGATGCAATTATAAACAATAAGGACATTTCGAGATTAAAGCTGGATAATCTCTCAGACAATAAAACAGCTTGACTATTGACTTGCCACACATTCAATTTTTTTATTTCCATCAGGGCTAGGCATCTCCACAACTCAGTTTGAATTTTTTTGGACATACATTTCATCATGGCTCATTCAAAGGTCATTGGCAAATTATCACTAACGACAGCTCTGGCTACGTTAATTGCCGTATTAAGCAGTCCAGCCGCCCAAGCACTGGTTATTGATTTTGAAGATAATGCGATTGAACCTAACACTAATGAAGATGTTTTATCCTCGATAACGTCGCAAGATTTTTTGTTCAAGCCCACTCTCCCCCGTGACCAAACGCAGTATGCATTAGCGAATAATGTATTTGAGGCACACAATGACAGCACCTATTTTGTGATCCGGAATTTAGTAGACAACGACACATTGGAGCCGTTCATCAATCCTGTCATCATGTCTAAAGTTGACAAAACTCCCTTTTCGTTAATCAGCTTAGACTTAGCCGAATGGGGGGAACCCTGGGATCAAGCCAAAATGGTTGAAGTCACTGGCTTTTTAGCCGGAGGCGGTTCAATTACAACAATGATCTCCTTTGATGGCATTACTGATGGAAGTGGACCTCAAGAGGATTTTCAAACCGTAGCCTTTAACCAGCAGTGGAGTAACTTGAATAGCGTTGAGTTTAAAGGAATAGATGCACCTGTTTCTGATGATCCCAGTGAAGAGCCTGGTTTTCAGGTTAATAGCTTTGCTATTGACAACATTGAAGTAGAAGAAGCGTTTGAAGAACCCCATACAGAAGTTCCTGAACCTGCTTCGATTCTAGGTATCTTTACACTGGGAGTAGTAGGGTTTGGTTCTAGATTGACGAAAAAAATAACTCAGCGTTAACTAATCTGAAACACTGATATAGATTGGCTTCGTAGTGAGGGCTTCAGCCCTCTTCAGCTAGGCATTAGAGTACTAAAGTACTCACTACAAACAAAGCCCTATTTTAGCGGGGTCATACCACTAGGGGCGTGGATCGATTCCTTGGTAAGCGATGATAAAGTTAATCGCTAAGTAGGGTTGCAGGTTATTGTGGGCGTTGTTCTCACTACTACCGATACTAGAAATACAGTCCATTTCCACGAAATTAGTAGCTCCAGTAGCGTAGATGCTACTTCTCGGTTTCGACAAAAGGGCAGATCCACTCGGACTGGTTTCGTTGGAGTCAGCATTCGTCGCTTTTAATTTCATTTGAATTTCTGGTAAGTTCGCTTGAGTTAATTCAACCTGCTCTGTTCCACTTTTATCACCCAAGCCATAGGAGTTGCGATCATTATCACTATTTCCTGCCATCGGGTTTATCCCCAGAGGAACGCGACCTCTCAAATCAGGGACGCGAAATTTGTTTTCATCATCACACTGTCCATACAATCCCTGTAAAATTTCCGCCAAAACTTGGGTTGCTGTTGTGACCGGATGGCATTCTCCATTACATAGAAACCAACCATCAGGAGCAAAATCAAAAGCAACCATGGCAATTTGACCAATAAACGGTTCTGTCATCATCAACTCCTCAAGTTTTGTATAAGGTAACGTTGCGCTAAAACTCCCCTCTGCTTCCTGTCGTCCTAACAAAAAGGCGGGAAATGATGTAATCATTCTTGGGGTTCAGGACTCCATTAGTTTTCTTTAGAGCTTAATGACATAGTAATGTAGCCAAACTTTACCGAACCGTCAAGAAGATTTTGTTACAAAGTTTAAGATTTAACCCTATCAACGTGGCGTCGATATTTTTATTTTTTCAAAAAAAATAGTCAAACTAGAGTTAGCGAGTAAAACTCCTGAAGATAACTGAGTTTCGCCATACCCTGTCTCTGTAGACTGGAGGGAAATAGCGAAGGGTAAGTCCTGAGCCATTATTTTTGAGACGAGAATATAAAGTATGCTGGATTTGGCAAGTTCTACCGGATTGGGGGACTAGCGATGAAACCTATCTCATTGTGCATTCGCTGCTTGTTTGTCGGTGTTGTCCTCACCGGGGTAATGCCTTACCTAAATTTTCCCGAAACAGGACGGTTTCCTAAGCGCGATCGCACCTTAAAATCAGCGATAGCTTGGCTGGACTCAATTCCCCCAGCCCAGGCTCAACCCATTACCCCAGCCGCCGATGGTACTGACACCAGAGTTACCCCTGAGGGAAACCGCTTGGATATCCACGGTGGAACGCTTTCGGGAGATGGCGCAAATCTCTTCCATAGCTTTGATCAATTTGGACTCTCCCCCGATCAAATTGCCAACTTTATCTCCGATCCCCAAATTCGCAACATTCTGGGACGGGTAGTTGGCGGAGATACCTCTGTGATTAATGGTCTAATTCAGGTAACTGGCGGAAATTCTAATCTATTCTTAATGAATCCGGCGGGGATCATTTTTGGCGCTGATGCCCAGCTTAATGTTCCGGCTGCTTTTACTGCAACCACAGCGACGGGGATTGGCTTTGGCTCGGAGAATTGGTTTAATGCCTTCGGTGAGACTAATTATCAAAATTTAATTGGGACTCCGACTAGCTTAGCGTTTGACTTGGCTGAATCAGCAGCGATTATTAATCATGCCAATCTAGAGGTGGGAGAAGGTCAGACTTTAATCTTAGCGGGTGGTAGTATTGCCAACACAGGGCAACTGACAGCACCAGGAGGACAAGTTGCGATCGCGGCTGTACCGGGCGAGAATTTGCTCAGAATCAGTCAACCGGGTAGCCCCCTCACGTTAGAGATTACACCCCCTCGCTCCGCCACTGGGGAGCAATTGCCCATTAATCCCCTCGATTTACCTGTTTTACTGACGGGGAATAGCGGTCAACTTGTCAACGAAGGGCAAGTATCAACCACCGATACGAATCAGGGGGGTTCAATTCATGTCGTTGGTTCTAGGGTGGATAACTTGGGTCAAATTCTGGCTGATGGGGCGAATGGGGGTAATATTCAGGTTCAAACTGATCATTTCCTGGACACGGGACAACTGAGTGCAACCGGGAACCAGGGAAATGGTGGGGAAATTCAGGTTAATTCTACAGGCACAGTCATTCAAACCGCTAGCGCAACAATCCGGGCAAATGGTTCTCAACAGGGAGGGGTAATTGAATTTAAGGGTAATGCTGATACAGTCTTAACCACTTCAGGTGACATTGAGGCGACAGGAGAAGTGGGCGGTACCGTCCATTTATTTGCTGAGACGGTTCAGTTATTGGCGACTGATATTGATGTTAGTGGTAACAGTGGCGGTGGAGAGATTTTAGTCGGTGGTGATTTTCAGGGACAAACGTCAAATGCCATTAATGCCCAAAATACCATCATTAATCATAGCAGTCGTTTAAACGCCAACGCTTTGACCACTGGTAACGGAGGACGGGCGATTGTTTGGTCTGACCAACACACTCAATTTTCCGGTACGATTCAGGCACAAGGTGGTGCAATTAGCGGTAACGGTGGTTTTGTGGAAGTATCGGGTAAAAATACACTCTCGATGACAGGTTTCGTTGATGTGGGGGCTGTAAATGGATTGGCTGGGACACTGTTACTCGATCCAAAAAATATCATAATTGACGATAGTGTAGGCGCTATTCCTCAGTTTGACCTCGTTGATCCGAACGCTGACAATGGTTCTGGATTTGGTGATGCCATTGTGCCATTGAGTACGGGGAATGTGGCAGTCACTAATCCAGAGGATAACTTTGGTGGGGATAATGCGGGTGCGGTTTATCTGTTCAACGGTTCAACCGGGGCATTACTTAGCACACTGACGGGTCAAATGGATGACCAAGTGGGGAGTGGTGGTGTTACAGCCTTAAGTAATGGGAATTACGTCGTTGCTAGTCCACAGTGGGACAATACCGTTGAAGGCGCTACAAATGCTGGGGCAGTAACATGGGTTGATGGCGCTGTGGGAATTAGTGGGGTTGTTGATGCAACCAACAGTTTAATTGGCACTAAGCGTGATGATCTCGTGGGTGATGGCAACCCATTTTCAGGGGTTGAAGGTATAACCGCACTCGCCAATGGTAACTATGTTGTCGTTAGCCCAAACTGGAATGGCTCAGCAGGAGCGGTAACTTGGGGTGATGGCACAACTGGGATAACTGGAGAAGTAAACGCTGCTAACAGTTTAGTTGGTAATGTGTCCGGTGATTTTGTTGGTAATAGTGGTGTTACAGCACTTGCCAACGGTAATTATGTAGTGAGTAGTCCGTTCTGGAATAGTGCAGGAACTAATAATGTTGGAGCAGTGACTTGGCGTGATGGTACCACTCCCACAGGTAATCAGCAGGTGAATGAAACCAATAGTTTAGTGGGAACTCAAGCCAATGATGAAATTGGTAGTGGGGGTGTGACAGCACTCACGAATGGCAATTATGTGGTGGGTAGCCCCGATTGGGATGGAAATCGGGGAGCAGTAACTTGGCGTGATGGTACTATTCCCACAGTTAACGAAAATGTGAATGAAACCAATAGTTTAGTGGGAACTCAAGCCAATGATGAAATTGGTAGTGGGGGTGTGACAGCGCTCACGAATGGCAATTATGTGGTGGGTAGCCCCGATTGGGATGGAAATCGGGGAGCAGTAACTTGGCGTGATGGTACTATTCCCACAGGTAATCAGCAGGTGAATGAAACCAATAGTTTAGTGGGAACTCAAGCCAATGATGAAATTGGTAGTGGGGGTGTGACAGCGCTCACGAATGGCAATTATGTGGTGAGTAGCCCCGATTGGGATGGAAATCGGGGAGCAGTAACTTGGCGTGATGGTACTATTCCCACAGATAATCAGCAGGTGGATGAAAGCAACAGTTTAGTGGGAACTCAAGCCAATGATGAAATTGGTAGTGGGGGTGTGACAGCGCTAACGAATGGCAATTATGTGGTGAGTAGCCCTAACTGGGATGGAAATCGGGGAGCCGTAACTTGGCGTGATGATACTACTCCCACAGGTAATCAGCAGGTGGATGAAAGCAACAGTTTAGTGGGAACTCAAGCCAATGACCAAGTGGGTAGTAGTGGCGTTGTTGAATTAAACAATAGCAATTATGTTGTCAGCAGTCCCAACTGGGACAATAATACAGGAGCCGTTACTTTGATGGATGGAAGTACTGGACAAGCCTGGGATGGTACAAATAGTATTAGCGATCAAAATAGCATTACTGGTCGCCAGTCGAATTCAGGTTTAGATACAGTTGTTAATGACCCAGTTAATCAGACGTTTTGGGTACAATTTGCCAACGAAGGTAATGGTCGAGTAACCGTCGGCGTTCCCACTGATCTAACATTTGCTAACTTATCTGGTAATTCGGTAACATTCTCTCCCTTCTTTTTACAACGCACCCTGAATACGGGTACAGCCGTTGTGCTGCAAGCCAATAATGATATTACTCTTAATACTCCACTGGATATCGATAATCTTAGCGGCAATGGCGGAAACCTCACGTTTCAAGCCGGACGCAGTATTTTTATTAACGAAAACATCACGACAGATAATGGGGATTTAACGTTAATTGCCAACGAAACTCTGGCAAATGGAGTGGTTGATAGCCAGCGAGATAGCGGTAAGGCTGACATCGTATTGGCAGATGGAATAACACTAGATACAGGTGAGGGAGATATTAATATTACCCTGAATACAGGTGAGGGGTTAACCCATAATCAAAGCGGTACTATTACTCTAGAGGGTATCATCAACACCAATCATCTGACGATTGAACATAAGGGCTTAAGGGGTGAGGTAATTATCGCACAAACCGCTAACTTTGACGTGATCGGCAATCTCACGATCTCTAGTCGTACCTTGACTCTCCCGGAAACCATCGAACTTAACCTGGAGGGCGGATTACAATTAAATATCACCGAAGCGGTAGAGTTGGCGGGTCAAATTACAACGACGAATGGTAGCCTGGAGTTGAATGCACCAATTACTCTAACTGGCGATACTGTCTTTAATACAGGTGGTGCAGGCACTATTCTGTTTAACAACACGCTTGACGGTAATCATAACCTTGAACTTTCTGCTGGCACGAATAGTATTACCTTTGATAATCTAATTGGCAATAGTACCCCACTGGATAACCTGACGATTAATGGGGGTTTAAATCTCGCCACTACGATTAACTTGACGGGAGGATTGGAGCAAAATGGCACAAATCCAGTGAATTTGGCTGGGACAATTACCACAACAACTGGCACGATTGATTTAAATGGTGCGGTTACGCTGACGGGTGATAGTCGTCTGAATACGAGTGCGGGTGATGTCCGTTTGCTGAATCCAATTAATGGGAGAAATGGAACGGAAACCCTAAACCTAATCGCGGAAACGGGTACAGTTAAATTACCCGAAACGATAGGGAGTACAACCCCAATTGGCAATCTAACAATTCTTAGTGGTAATCTGGATATCCCGACAACAGCCCGGATTAATCTCACGGACAATTTTCAACTCAATGGCGCGAATCCGCTGAATTTCGCGGGTGAGGTGACAACAGCGAATGGTACGATTGAATTTAATGCTCCAACCATCCTAAATGGCGATACATTCCTGAGGACAAATGGCGGTGATATCCGGTTTAATAATAGGCTCAACGGTAACGGGAGTTTGGCTAATCTAAACCTAGCGGCGGCGGGAATGGGAAATATCGCGTTTGCCGATAGTGTTGGTGAAACAATGCCACTGGGGAATCTGACTATTTTTAATGCCAATAACTTCACGGCGAATGCTTTGATTAGGGCGGCTAGTCTAAAGCATACGACAGGAATTGACACAATTAATCTGCAAGATGTGCAAACGTCTGGGGGGGCGGTTGAACTGACAACTCGTAATACTCTAAAGACGGGTAATATTATGACGGCTGGCGGTGATATTCGTCTCACTAGCCATCAGGATGCAGTGAATAGTGGTAATCTCAATTCTTCAGCGGCGACGGGTGGTGATATTGTGGTCGAGGCTGAGGTGAGTATTGATGCAGGAGAAATCAATTCCAGTGGCAATATCGGCGATGGCGGTGACGTTAGTCTTGATCCCCAGGACTATATTCGGGTAACTTCGATTAACGCCCAGGGGGGAAGTAATGGTAGAGGGGGTAATGTTGAGATAGAGAGCGATCGCGTCTTTCAGGCAACGGGTAGTTTTTCCCACAATGGTAGGGAAACTAGCATTTCTACGGCAGGTGGAAATGGTGGCGGTGATATCACGATTCGTCATGGGGGAGACGGAATTATTCCCTTTGATGTAGGGGATGCCACAACTAACGGCACAGCGGCTGCCATTACCAGTGGTGAGTTTACCATTACCCCTTTCCAATCCTTTAGGTTTACCCACACTGAAGGTAATATTCAGATTATTAGCGTTGATGATACCCGTGATATCCCAGTTAACCCGGTTGATTTAACCACCGCTGATTCTAATCAAAGTCAATCCCCAATTGAAAAGGACGAATCTGGGGTGATGGAGATTGATAACTTATTCAGTCGCGATTATGAGGAATATTTTGGCAGGGCGAAACGGGCGGGGATTACCTTAGAACAAGCGCGAGAAATCTTACGCGATAATGAAGCGGCGACAGGGGTGAAGTCGGCGGTGATTTATGTGGTATTTGCCCCGCAAACAATTACTTCTGTGCCTGAAGGTGCAGATGTTGCGCCCAATAATACCAGTTTATTACGATCGCTAACCCCGCAACCGAGCGATCGCCTGGAGTTAATTCTCATCTCTGCTGATGGACAACCGATTCGGCGATCGGTTAATGTAACCAGAGCGGAAGTCCTGGAAATGGCAGATCAATTTCGTCGCACGGTAACCAATGTAATTGATGACCAGAACTATCTGCCACCCGCTTACCAGATGTATCAATGGTTGATTAAACCTATAGCCGCTGATTTAGCCGCGCAAGACATCAAGCATTTGGCATTCGTTATGGATACGGGGTTGCGTTCCATACCCATTGCCGCTTTGTATGATGGGGATCAGTTTATCATTGAAAACTATAGTGTCGGCTTAATGCCTAGCCTCAGTCTCACCGATACTCGTTATCAAGATGTCAGAGATGATTCGGTGTTGGCAATGGGGGCTTCAAAGTTTCGGGATAAGGCATCTTTACCTGGTGTTCCCATTGAGTTACAGGTGATTGCTGATCAAGTGTGGCAAGGTGAATCCTTTCTGAATGAAGAGTTTACCTTAAATAATCTCAAGCAAGCACGCCGAAAAGTGGCGTATGGTATTGTGCATTTAGCCACCCATGCCGAATTTCAACCGGGGAAACCTGCGAATTCTTACATTCAGTTGTGGGACAATAATAAACTCAAGCTAGATCAGATGTGGCAGTTAGATTGGCATAAACCGACGGTGGAACTGTTGGTTTTAAGTGCTTGTCGCACGGCGTTAGGAGATGAGGAAGCCGAGTTAGGATTTACGGGGTTAGCGGTACAATCTGGAGTCAAGTCAGCCCTAGGCAGTCTCTGGTATGTTAGCGATGAGGGGACACTGGGACTAATGACCACATTTTACGAAAACCTTAAGCAAAGTTCTACTAAAGCTGAAGCCTTGCGAAAGGCACAACTGGCAATGCTTAGAGGTGAAGTGCAACGAGAAGGCGATCGCTTAATCACGACGAAGAGTAGTATTCTCTTACCCCCTGATTTTCCGGCGTCGATTAACCAAAACTACAGCCATCCTTATTTTTGGAGTTCCTTTACCCTAATTGGTAATCCTTGGTAATCAGGGAACAGGGAACAAACAGGAAGGTTTGAGGGCGATTGGCAAAACTTAATACACTGCCATTTTCTTTTGTCTAACTACTTATCACCCTTGGTTTTTCTTTAATTCCTTTAACGTCTGATACATTTCCGGTAACCGATTATAAATCGCGGATACTTTCAAAAATAATTTATGGGGAACGGCGGGAGTACCCGAGACAATCGCCCCGGCTTCTACATTATTATGAACCCCTGTTTTCGCCGTTGCGATCGCGCCGTCTCCAATCTTAGCTTGATTGGCAATCCCGACTTGTCCGGCGAGGATTACTCGATTCCCCACATTCACACCCCCAGCCAAGCCAACTTGCGCCGCGATCGCACAACCACCTCCCACTTGACACCCATGACCAATTTGGACTAAGTTATCGATTTTAGTATGATGACCAATCCGAGTTTCTCCCACCGCCGGACGATCAATCGTCGTATTACAGCCGATTTCCACCCCATCTTCTAAAACCGTATATCCCGATTGTTCCATCTTGAACCACCCCTCTTTCGTGGGGACAAAACCAAACCCTTCCGCACCAATTACTGCACCGCTATGGATCACACAATCCGCCCCAATTTGGCTACGTTCATGAATCGTACAGTTAGCGTGTAAAATGGTGCGATCGCCAATTTGCACATCGGGATAAATCACCACATTCGGATGAATACAAACCCCATTACCAATCCTCACCCTCGCCTGAATCACTACATGCGCCCCAATATAAACCCCCTCCCCTACCTGCGCCTCTGGGTGAATCACAGCGCTAGCATGAATTTCCGGTGCAGGTTTCCAGGGTTGATAGAAAAGCGCGATCGCCCGGGCAAATAATAGTCGGGGTTCCGATGCGCCAATCCAAGCAATACCGCGTTCTGTGGCTTGTCGTTGTAATCCTTCATCCGGGGGTAAAATTAACGCCCTCGCCTCAGTGGTTTTCACCCTAGCAGCAAACTTAGCCCCCTCAATATAGCTGATCGTACTCCGGGTGGCTTGGTCAATGGGGGCGATCCCCTGAATCTCTGGATCACACTCTGGATTAGCTAATAGACTCGTGCGATCGGTGTCGATATTAAGGTTTTGTACCAGTTCACTAAATTTCATCTTCGTCAGGGTTCATAGTTGATCGTTCATGGTTCATTGTGAAGCCATGGACGTTTTTCGCAAAGGATTCAACTAATTTCTAATCGGTCTATTATAGTTAACCGTTACCCTGCCATTGGTTTGATTGACAGTGACGCTGGTTTCTACCGTGAACACATTCGCACCAGGAGGGCGTCCTTTAAAGGTAAATGTTATGGTATTATCGTCGTTCTCTGTATAAGGTGCATCTTGTACCGGACCATGCATCGCCGCTTCCGCCCGATATTGCCTCAATCCACCATTAATCCGTTCAGCCGCTTGTCGGGCTAGATTTTTCGCTCGATTCAGGTCAATGTAATATCCGGGATCTATTTCTGGAGATGATGCAGGCGATCGCGGGGATGTCTGGGCTATGCCATTGACGGCATTCCCAGCAAATGTTATCAAAGTTAGGGCAGAAACTATTAGGATTTTATACATATTTCTATCCTCACAAGTTTGAAGACATAGATTATAGATTATAGCGTTTTTCCTAAGGATGAGGGAGTGCAAACCTTGAGGGACACAAGCCTTGCAATCTTTGTTGTTCAGTTATCGGTGGGGAGGGCGGGTTTTGTTGTTCAGTTATCGGTAAATATCTAATTTAGTTCCTAAACCCGCCCCTACAATTGTTCCTAAACCCGCCCCTACAATTGTTCCTAAACCCGCCCCTACATTTTGCCCATTGCTTGACCCGCTAACCAAGCCGTTGTCCAAGCATTCTGAAAATTAAATCCGCCCGTAATTCCATCAACATCCAGGATTTCACCCGCAAAGTAAAGCCCCGGACAGCAGCGACTTTCCATGGTTTTAAAATTCACCTCTTTTAAACTTATCCCGCCGCAGGTGACAAATTCTTCCTTAAAAACACCCTTTCCTTGAATCAGATAACGTCCCTGATTCAGTTCTTGTACCAATTGATTCAGGGCTTTTTTCGAGAGTTCTGCCCAGCGTTTGTTTTGGTCAATACCAACGTAGCTAATTAAACTCTGCCATAACCGTTTCGGAATCGGAATTGGGCAACTCGTGCTGATATGACGGTGCGGAAGTTGAGATTTAACCGATAGTAATAGCTGGCGTAGATAATCTTGAGTGTATTGAGGAAGCCAATTAATCACTAAGGTAGTTTTGTAGTGACAATCGTGGAAAAATCGAGCTGCCCAAGCCGACAATTTGAGGACAGCTGGACCACTTAATCCCCAATGGGTAATCAGTAATGGTCCCGTTTGTTCCTTGACAGTTTTCCCGGCTTCTGGTAGTTTTATATGAACATCATTTACACTAACTCCAGCTAAATCCTGTAAGCGTGGGTCTGATATCGTAAACGTAAATAAAGAGGGAACCGGGGATTGGATAGAATGACCTAAATCCTTAGCAAAGCGATAACCAAGGGGATTACTTCCCGTCGCCAAAAGTACGCGATCGCATTCGATTATTTCCCCGGTTTTTAACTGGAGTTGAAACCCAGAAGTGAGGCGAATGGATTTAACTGGAGTCGCGGTGCGAATCTGAACCCCTGCGCTTATCGCCCCATGGATGAGACAATCAACAATGGTTTGCGACGTATCCGTAACCGGAAACACCCGCCCATCCGCTTCGGTTTTCAGGTGTACCCCCTGGGCTTCAAACCAGGCGATTGTATCTTTGGGTTGAAACCGTGTAAACGCCCCACGCAAGGCTTTCCCCCCCCTGGGATAGGCTTGTACCAAAAGGGCGGGGTCAAAACACGCATGGGTGACATTACAGCGCCCCCCACCAGAAATCCGCACCTTAGTTAAAGGCGTTTTCGAGGCTTCCAGCAGGATGACTTGGGTGTGAGGATGAGCGGATGCAGATGCGATCGCGCCGAAAAAACCAGCCGCACCCCCACCGATAACGACAATTTTAAGAGACAAGGTGCTTGCATTACTCAGGGTTATGATTATTCTAAGGGTTCAAAATCCGATTTAGCCGCCCCACAGACGGGACATACCCAGTCATCAGGGATATCCTCAAAGGCGGTTCCGGGTTCGATACCGCCATCGGGATCACCTTTTTCGGGATCATATTCGTAGTTGCAAACGGTGCAAACATATTTTTTCATGTTGTCTTCTCCTATTATCTGATTCAGTTGTACAGTGTATCGTACACTGTATTGCACAACTTATTCAGGCTAGCTATAGTGGGATGGAAGAGTTTGGCACAGCAATTATTTGCTATTTTACCGAAGAAAAATGCTTTTTGGGATTTTCGATAAAGGTTGCTTTGGAATAGCCTGCTAATTTTGCCGCTTATCCAAGGGAGAGGTGTCCGGTTTCAAAGAGTTTAATCATGAGTAAAAGTCGTGCTTCTTCAACGGGTATGTCGGGAGGGAGTTGGACTTGGAGGGCGTTCATTTCTTTGATTCAGATAAATAGGGTTTAGCATACTAATACTCTAACAAGTGATTCAGGTACGCCAGTTATCTAACGCAACGTGAGTGTTGAGTGTGTAGGGGCGGGTTTCACTACTATCTTTTCGGTTGCACCCAGATGTGACTAAACCCGCCCCGACTCAGGTTTTTGGACTTCCCATGAAAATTTAGGTGAAAGTCTGAGTGTCACTTCTCCCCGTTCAGCCCGTTCTGCTAATCTCAGTGATCGTTGAGCAAAGTCTGGTGGCTCTCCGGTTAATAAACGGAGTAAGACATTAGCATCAACCCATAAGTCTGTCATGAGTTTTCAATCTGAGTTTTTTGGGCAAGTGTTTCCGCGACACTCTGACGAATTGCCTCTTTACCGGGATAAGGAACAGTTGCAGGTAAGGCGCTGTAAAATTCCCTAAGTCGCTTAGGCTTAATGATTCGCAATTTTAGATCAGTTCCTTCTAGGAGAAGTAATATTTCCTCTCCTCCTTGAAGTCCGAGTTTTTGGCGAATGTGGGCAGGAATTGTAATTTGTCCTTCCGGTGTTAGTTTTACTTTCATGCCATATTTACTCAAAGTCTAAAAACCTGAATCGGGGCGGGTTTAGTTACATCGGGTTACAATCGAAAAGATAGTTGTGAAACCCGCCCCTACACAATTCATACCAAATCCGGGTTAGCCACCCCCTTTATCAGCTAGTCCGCGCAGGCGGACTTTGTTTGTGTAGCTGCGACTTCTAGTCGCCAAGGCAAAAAAGGGGTTTCTGAAATTTACCTATCTATATTTATTAATCCATTTTTGTTTGGCTATTAATAGTTTCTTTTCCCAGCTAGGTGAAACCGCACCTAAACCTTGATAAAAAATAGATGGTATTTGCATAATGTATGCAAGTAATGCTTCTTGCCTTCTAAACTTAATTAGGTTTACCTTAGTTTCGTTGAAAATAAGCTTTGACAAAATGTAAACTTTAACAAATCTGACTTGATCGCAAAAAATATACAGTTCATATTGATTGAACTTAAAAAATTCAATGATTTCTTGGGCATAAAGCAAATTATGCAGAGTTGTCAGCGCTCTTTCTTCTAATACTATATTTATAGCCTGGGTTGGCTGATCGATTAAGGAGGACATTAACATAGCTTCAGAGGTGGTTGAGTCTTTAAAGGTATAGCCACCACTGAAAATTAAATAGTTTATTTCATTTTTTAAGGCGTATTCCATGACAGAATTCACGTACCGCTTTAATTGATTGTCTAAATGACTACCATAACCGCAGACAATACCCACTTTCATGATGTTAATTTTATCCTGATAAACAAAGCTAAATAAACAAAGCTAAAAATTATATTGGTTTTTTCTTATTTCTAAGCAACAGATGAGGGAACACACGAGTGAACTTAAATAATCTGTAAATTCTAGACCAATTCAATACTCCTGCTTTACGATATAGATTCAAGCCTTCAAATAGTGTTTTGATGAACTTGAAAAACTGGCGTTGACGCCAATAAGAAATGGCTAGACCCATTATACAGCTTGCTGCACCTTGCATCTTACCATTCTCCTTTCTCCAGTTAAATGCTCCTTTGAAATTTTTAACCGCCTTATGATTTTCTCCTTTATCTATAAAAATAAATCCTAGTAGCTCGTAGGAATCAGTTATTCCTCTTTGATCTTCCATGTTTTTATATCCATCCAGAGATTTTTTGCCAAAAACTTCTGCCTGTTTATAGTTTTTATTCATCCGAAAAGCCCAGGATAAGTGATGCTCGATCCAAACTAATGCTGGTTTATCCTCAACCTCTATGGCTTTAGCTCTGGCTTTTTCTAAGGTAGCTATTGACTTGTTAATCCGAAATTCTTTCCTTTCAATAATCCCTTGATGAACTAAAGGATTAATAATTTTATGAAACATCCCCTGTTCTTCTAATATTTGTAAAACTTGCGAATATTGTATCCTTGCCTCTTTAAATTTACCTAAATTCATTTTACAATAAGCAAAATTGGATAATATATCTGTTTTTAGCTCCAAAAATTTTGCCTTTGAACCTAAGTTATTAGCAGATTCTAAAAAACTTTCAATCAATCTCAAGGAACACTTAAGATTTGGGATACCTTCTTGGTAAAGTTCTCTCTGAACTTGAGATATAGCTAAATGTGCCTTGGCTTCTATATAGATTTCTGAGTTCTGAGATGAGTTTAAACATAACTCTTCATAAATACGACTAGCTTCAGGTAAGTTGCCCGTTTTTCCCAAGGCTTTAGCTTTCAAGATTCTGATAGACCTCAGATCGGTTCCAGTATCCTGGAATGAATTGATAATTTCGTTAGTAAGTTCCAATACCTTAGGCGAAATCCCCTTGAATATCAGATAGTCACACAAGGGCAATGCAAAGCTAACTGCTGTTGTGTTGATACTAATCGGTACGGTAAGAATAGACTGTACTCGATTCCAGTCTTTGCTCTTACATAAGTGATGTAATGATTTTGTATAACGTTCTACATTTTCTAAATCAGTAGCATCAGATGGTGGATCGTCATCATCCATAAGATAGTTTTCTACGGCTATATAATGATCAAGCTGTTCAAACGGAACTTCATCTAGATTAATACCCCACTCAGCCCAAAGCAATTGACCAGGTTCTTTAAAGTTATTTCCCATCTTAACTACACCCCATTGTTAAAGCTGTCCAGTAACCTTCTTCGATGAGCGATCGCCACACTGCGAATTAGATTATGTTGTCCGACAACGCGCTTGTTATTGTGGTTGATTGATTCCTCGACTAGAAAGCGATTACTCAATTCCTCTAGAGCCTGATCCTGCCGTTCTTCGCTACATTCTTGACTTTCCAAACGCTTCAGCCACTGCACCAAATGCTTCAACCAATATGCCTCTTTTTCTGGAGAGCGATACACTGAAGCAGCGCAAACTAATATATAAGCATCAAAGACATCTCTTTTTAATCGGTCAAAAGCTGATTCAAGTCGTTCGTTTACTTGTATTCGCAGTTCCTTTGTCAGTGTATGTAATTTCCAATTATCCTGTTCACCTAAGTTTTTTCCTGCCTCAGCCTCTGCTAAAGCCTTTTCCACTTCTTCTATCTTGTCGCCGCAATCCTCCCAGTATGCCTGCACATTTCCAGAGAAAGGCTCACTGCTAATTTCCCCGATAATTACCCGCAAAACTAGAGGATGACCTTTGTAGGCTTTGCCAATTCGCACCAGTAGGCGTTTATCGGCTGACTCCTCACTAACATCTAATTCTGTTGTCTCGAATAACGCCACCTGTTCTGATTCATCTAGTCCATACACAATTTGGCGATGCCAGAAATTACTGTAACGGGAATCTAGTAACTGAACTGGCAAATCTTGTGAGGTGACAATTAACCGACTTTGGCAAGATTCGGCTGACAACAAGCTCAAAAAGAATTTGAGCCACCACTCATCAGCAAAATCCCCCCAGCCTTCCTCGTCATTTCCTGTCAACAGTCTTTCCATAGAATCAATCAGCACTAGCACCTGATTCTTGTGCAAGTGTTTGATTAACCTGGACAGTAATAGTTCTGGCTGTTTCTCTTCTGCTGAGAGTCTTTCTCCCCATTCCTCCAACCATCTGGCGGCGACACTGGCAAAATCGGTGGTTTTGTCCTGATAATCAAAATTAGCTCTCCGCAGGTTATTCTTCCAATCCCCCTGAAACCAGTCTTGTAGTTCCACCGCCAAGCGTTCAGCCAAGGCGGTTTTACCAATTCCGGTGATACCAACCAGCAGTAATAGCCGACACCTCCCTCGCAGCTTCTCACTCAGTTCAGTAACTAACTGCTCTCGACCTACCCAGGCTTCATCATAGGCAAAAAATTCGGGTCTGGAATCTGTCTGCGACGGTGGACTATCATCAACAATCTCTTGCCAATTCTCTATCCCGACAGCCTGACAAATTCCAATAAAGGCATCTTGCTGAATCGGCTTGCCCTGCCGAAACCGCTTCAGGGTTGCTGCTGAAGTCTTAGCATCCTGATACCAAGCGGCGGCTGTCGCTGTCCAACCTTTCTTTTTTCTTGCCTGATCAACTTCTTCCAGTCCCTGTTTAGATGCTTTGAGAGTAACCGCCATGCTTATCTACTGAATGTCCGGTTGATGGCTCAATTTTGGCTCACTTTCAACAGTAGCAGCAAGAATGAGCCGAACGTACAGCTTTTAGAGATGGGTAGCTAAGGAATCATAAAGATGTTGAACGCAAAGGAAAGACATATTCATGTCCAAGGAACAAGCTACGATTTCCACCAGCCAAACTAACCCAACGACTCCATCTATCGATCCGACGCCGTTATTGCAGTATGGGGATAATCCGACGGCGATTATTCTGAGCATCGCTATTCTACTCTGGGTCTTGCGTCCGGTGATGTTACGCCAACAATCAAATCCTGGGGAAACGCCAGGATCGACTCAGGGTAAGTTGACACCTTGGGGTAAAGGCGCGATCGCAGCCTTTGTGCGTGCTTTTAATTCCAACAATTAACGGTTTAGCGCCGAGGATGGCTCTACGAAAATTGTTCTGCATAAGTTCCAGCCGCTCAGAGTTAGATCCGACTGAACAACCCTTGATTCTCGCCAATCAATCTTAAACTATGGAGGTACAACCCTTGAGACGATACCCCCGCCCACGTAGCCCCTAATACACGAGTGATGAGCAACCATTTGAGCGCCGTAAAAATCCCCACTAACACAGCTTCCCGATATTGGAGTGCGATCGCGATTGATGCAGCCGGGAAACGCCAAGTCCGGGAAATTACCACAGCAAAGGCATTTTTCCTGGAATCATTCCCTGATTTTACCCCAGAGACTCAAGTCTCGGATACCCAGGTTCAGCGTCAACTCTGGTACTGGATGCAGGAAGCAGGGGATGCTGGTAGAGACGTTCCGGTGGAACGTCTGGAAGCTGATCAGAGTAGTATGGCTCAACTTTGTCTCAAATGCTTTATGTCACAGCAAATTGACGCTGTTTGTCGGGGGTTAGCCAGTCGGTTTGGTGCGGAACATGGCTTTACCAGTAACGATCTATTACCCTTTGTCTTAGATGAAGAAATCGGTAAACCCCGCCGCCATTCTCCCACCTACCAATCCTTCCTCGATGAAATCTTACAGAGTTTTGACCCCGAACAAAGCAGCCTCGCCACTTGGACAACCCGTCGGGTGAAACACCATAAACCCCTAAATCAGTTTCTACTTGAACATGGGATTTATTTAGTCAGTGATTGGGCAATCCTAAATGATACCAAACCCAAACAACTCCACCGGATTTTCACCGAGTTTCACAACTTAACCCCATCGGAAATCCAACGCGCCCAACACCTTCTCGATGCTTATCACGCCGTCTACCGCAGTCAACGCCTAAAACAACGTCTCGCTGGAGTTAAAGGAAAATGTTACCCCCCCACCCCCGAACAATTACAACAAATGGCGCAACGCCTCTCGCCTCCCCTACGCCCAGAACCCCTCCTGCGCCAACTGCAACTCATCGCCTCTCGACTGCGTGAGTACCGAATTTATGTACGCGGTGGGAAGTTAAAAAGCGAATCTTTGGATGCAACGCTAAATGAACCCCTAGATGTCCCCGATTCTGAACCCACACCCGATGAACAAAGCGAATTTTTAACCGCCTATCGCCAACAGTTTCTTCAGGGTTTAGATCAAGCCATCGCCCAAATTACAGGCGATCGCACTCGGAAGTTACAGCGCCGAGATTCCCAAAAAGCCCAACAGTTTCTCACCGCGTTGCATCTGTTTCACTGTCAAGGACAATCCATGTCCGATATTGCCCGCAACTTTAACTATAAAGGACAATTTCAAATTAGCCGTTTACTGAAACTGAAAGCTTTTCGCGCTGATATTCAACGAGAATTACTGGTTTATTTAAGCGATCGCATCCTGGAGAAAGCCCAACGCTATACCAATCGCCAACGCCTGCAAACGGTTCATCACCAGATTCAAGAGGCGATCGCAGAACAAGTCACTAAGGTGATAGAAGACGCGGCGACAGAAGCGAGTACGGCTACCCATGAACGCCATCAAAAAACCCGCAGCCTCTTTGCTAAAAGACTCTGCCATTATCTAGATAACAGGAGTAATATATCATGACTTTCTACTCAACCACTCAACCCGGGCTTGATGGTGACGCTTTCGCCATTGAAACCATCCAACTCTCTGACGATGCAATTGAACAAGCCGTTCACCTCGCCCAACCGATTGCTAATGAGGAACGCCAATGGCAAACTTATCTTAATGCTTTAGCCTTATTTGGGTTTGAGACATGGTTAGCCGAACGGAGTTCTGATTTAACCGTAAATCGCGATCGCACGTCCCTGTTCGACTCGGCGACAGCAAATCTCATTGAAGCGGTTTGTCATCTTCAAGTCAATGGGTTTAACCTCTGTCTAATTGCCCAAGGTAGCCTATCGGATGATCAAGTATCCTTACCCCGAACCGTTGTCGATATTCCCGAATTCATCCCCCATTTCTACGTCATAGTAGACGTACAAGAGGAAGAAGAAACCGCTGTGGTTAAAGGGTTTATCTCCTATCCCCAACTCATCGAACACCGGGATACTCTAGGCTTAACCCCTGAGGAGGATTGGACTTATTCATTCCCCCTCGATTGCTTTGACACCGAACCTAGTCACCTCCTCTTAGAATTACGCTGTTTAACCCCCAGCGCCATACCCCTCCCCCCAATTCCCAGTGATCGCCGCCTGCAACTTGCCCAGACGCGATCGCAACTGGAAATCAAACTCCCCCAACTCCAGTCTCCGGCGTCTCAACTCTGGCACCATTTAACCTGGGAACAAGCCACCCTCGTACTCACCCGTTCGGAGTTACGCACCTGGCTGTATCAACTGCAAACCGATCCCCAAAGCCAACCCACCCTCCGCAACTACTTATCTGATGTACTCAGCCGCATCACCCGAAACGTGATTAATGTGGGACGCTGGTTGCAGGATGAATTAGACGAACTCGCCCAAGAACTCTCCTGGCAACTTCTGCCTAGTTTAACCCCCGCTACCGCCATGCGATCGCCTACCGCCGAATTGGATGCGATCGTGCAACAACTGGAGTACAATAACATCGAGATTCCGCCTCAAGCCAAGGGCGCGTATCGCAATCTCCAAGTGGCAGACATCCCCCTGCGCTTATATGCCATAACGTGGCCCCTCTTATCTGCAACCGTCCCCGAATGGGCGTTACTGATAATTTTAGGTACAGATTCGCCAACGGGTTTCCCAGAGGGTTTAATATTACAGATTAGTGATCAAACCGAGAGTTTAGTCGAACAAGAGTTAGATGCCAATAGTTCCTCTTTCTTCACCAGTGTAGTGGGAACATGGCAAGAGACATTTGTGGTCACGATCCGCTTAGGATCGGATATTGAACACATCCTGCCTCCCTTTGGCTTCAATCTTTAGAATTAGAACTAAAGCCCTGAACTAAAGTACTCGAAGAGAAGCCGCTCCGCGTCTACGGGCTAAAAGCTAAAACCCGTTAAAACGGGTTCAAACTGATATCTTGCATCTTTGTCAGTGGGCTTGCTGCACAAAGCAAAAATCCTTAACCATCAATACTTTGAGCTTTATTGACAGAGAGTTTGATTCAATGAAATCGGGTAGCATCCTTCATAAGTATGGCATCACTTTGCTCAGGAAAAATGTACCCTTGCTCCCCCAGCTTCCCCAGCTTCCCCAGCTTCCCCCGCTCCCCCTCACCACAACACTTATTCAGCAGCCCCTAAGCTAGTCCGCGCAGGCGGACTTTGTTTGTGTAGCTGCGACTTCTAGTCGCCAGGGCTTCTAGTCGCCAGGGCAAAAAAGGGGTTTCTATTAAAATAGAATATAAAACTTTTGGTTCCTTGGGTTTTAACCCAAGGCGGTTGGTGAGAC
>NZ_JAVJQN010000243.1:0-7177 GCF_040218245.1 Coleofasciculus sp. E1-EBD-02
CTCTTGTTCCTTTGACTCTGGTTAAGAGACTGAAGTTGGTGTAACTACCTAAATGTAAAGCGTTTCGATAAACCTGTCCGACTGCTACATTAGTTAACTTTACGAATTAATGTCAAGATTTCTATGCAAAATGTTAATAAATGAGACTATACTCGAAAAGCTTACAGCCAGTAGACTACAGGAAACGGTCAAGCGACGCATCTGACCCAGGGAAGAGTTATTTTTTTCAGAAAGGATATTGGCACAGTCACTGGGTTCATACTTGATGGTTTATGGCGATGAACTCGGTTGGTATAGCAGTACTCCCTTCCCACTATAAGACTAGGTAATGTTAATGGCTGAAATCCTTATCAGTGCTAGATTTTAGTTCCATAGTTTTATGCCGGAATGGGAGTAAGTAGGTAGGGGCTGCTGAATAAGTCTTGTGGTGGGGAGAGGCAATAGGCAATAGGCAATGGTGGTAAGTGAGGTCTCTCAGATCCCCGACTTCTCCGAGAAGTCGGGGATCTTGCTTGGATTCAGCTCACTTTGTATATAAGCCTCAACCATTGCTATAAAAGCATTTGACGACAAAACCCCAAACTGTGCATTTTTTGTCTTGACAGAGAACCTCCGTCTGTTTTATATATAGTTTTATACAAAGTGATTTTTCATGAAAAAAGGGATAATCCTTGTGATAAATCCCTGCCAATCCCCAACGCAAGTATAGAAATGTCCAGCCACCAATCCCCACCCAACCTGGGTCAACGCCGCACTCTGGGTCAGTCTGGCGGTCAATACCTGACCCCCTTTCAGCGCAAACGACTGCAAAAAAATCTGCAAGAGGATTTATCGCCAAAATATCGCCAGCGCATCCAAATCATGCTGTTAGCCGACGAGGGGAAAACCCAAGCCCAAATTTGTCAGGCGTTGAACTGTTCCCCCATCACCGCCCGACATTGGATGCTAATTGCCCGTAGTGGCGAGGCGCATAATTGGCAATCCCATCCGATTGGACGTCCTAAAGCGGTGAATGACGAGTATCTGCAACGCTTACAAGAATTAGTCACGCAGAGTCCCCGCGACATAGGCTATTCCTTTCGCAACTGGACCGCCCAGAAGTTAAGCAAACACCTGGCTACAGAATTTGGCATAGAAGTTAGCGATCGCCATATTAATCGATTGTTGAAAAAAATGGGACTCTCGACTCGCCCCAAACCCCCTCAACCCGACACTCCGGCTGATGCAGAGGAGGATTCAGATAAGCGAATTGTGATTAGCAACCTCACCCCCAGCCATACCCCGAAAACCCAGGATGTCTGGCAATTCAATCCGATTAACATGAGTTGAGGTGCAAACCCATTATGGTACAAACTCCACCCCGAATTTCCCGTCAACACCTTAGTGATTGTCTCGGACATGATTTTAGCGAGTCGCAATTCACTAATTGTCTGAAACAGATCAAAATTCTTGAACCCAAACTCGGTCAATTTTGGCAATCGGATCAATCTGAAGCCGGACTTTATCTGATTATCACGGGCAAAGTGAGACTCATTGACGCCAACGGTGAACTGATTACCACGCTGAAAGCCGGAGACACCTTTGGCGAAGTCACCTTTTTTCCCGATGAACCTTTTCAACCCTACTCCGCTAGGGCATCCCGTCATCTCCAATTATCCTACATTCCCCCAACCCTCCTCTTTTCCCTCGTCCAAAACCATCCTCCTATTCGGGATCATTTGTATCATCGGGCAACGGTGAGGAATTCCCAGTTTAGTTCCGGGGATAATTTAGCCGTAACTCCAGTGATTCCCGAGGACACGGACACCCCAGAACCCTTAACAAACGGGCAGCAAACCATCAGCAAAGCCGACTTTCCCAATCCTACCCAAAAAGTCGGTCATCTCTGGCAGCGGATCACCCGCCGCTATCCCTTTTATGCCCAACAAAGTGCCTCAGATTGTGGGGCGGCTTGTTTGGTGATGGTGGGTCGGTATTGGGGGAAAAAATTAAGTGTCAACCGCCTCAGAGATATCGCCAATGTTAACCGCAACGGTGCATCTCTACGGGGACTAGCCGCCGCCGCTGAAAGTATTGGCTTTTCCACGCGACCCGTAAAAGCTAGTTTAGACCAACTCGCCCAACAACCGCTGCCAGCAATTGTTCACTGGGACGGAAATCATTATATCGTGGTCTATGAAATTACGGCAACTCAGGTGATTGTCGCCGACCCAGCCATTGGTCAACGGGGTCTTACTCCGGAGGAGTTTAACGCCAGTTGGACTAATTATTCCCTCCTGTTGCAACCCACCGCCTTATTACAGGAAACTGAGGAAGCGACGACTCCCTTCTGGCAATTCTTTGAATTAGTTAAACCCCACGGATTTGTCCTTCTGGAAGTCTTTATTGCGTCCCTGCTGATTCAAATCTTTGGATTAATTACCCCCCTATTTACCCAACTCCTCTTAGACCGAGTCGTTGTTCAAGGAAGCAACCTCACCTTAACCGCTGTCGGTTTAGGGATGCTGATTTTTGGTCTATTCCGCGTCGCCATGACTGGATTGCGGCAATATTTATTAGACCATACCGCGAATAAGGTGAACTTAGCCCTAATTGTCGGCTTTATTCGCCATACCTTCCGCCTCCCCCTTTCCTTCTTTGAGTCTCGTTATGTGGGGGATATTATGTCACGGGTGCAAGAAAACCAGAAAATTCAGCGTTTTCTCACCGGGGAAGCCCTCTCCATTTTACTCGACTTACTCACGGTCTTTGTGTATGTGGGGTTAATGTTCTGGTATAGCTGGAAAATGGCGCTATTGGCATTAGTCATCGTCCCGCCCTTTGTCCTACTTGCCCTAATTGCCACTCCGTTCCTGCGCCGCATTTCCAGAGAAATATTTAATGCCTTTGCGGTGGAAAATAGTTATCTAATTGAATCCCTCACCGGGGTTCGCACGGTCAAATCCATGGCGGTGGAACAAACGGTGCGTTGGCGCTGGGAGGAACATCTACTGCAATCGGTGAAAAAGATGTTTTCGGGGCAGATTATTAGCAACCGCCTGCAAATTTTTAGCTCAACTCTAGAAACCGTGGTGACAACAGGACTACTCTGGTTTGGCGCCTGGTTAGTGATTCAAAATGAACTGACGATTGGACAATTAGTGGCATTTAATATGTTAATCGGCAACGTAATTACGCCCTTTGAACGATTAACCGTACTCTGGAATCAGTTACAGGAAGTGATTATTGCGGTTGAGCGAATTAATGATGTCATTGATACCGAACCGGAAGAAAATTTACAGGCATCGGTGCGCCAAGGTTTACCGGAGTTAAAAGGAGAGATTCAGTTTGATCAGGTGACGTTCCGGTATCACCCCGAAAGCGATATTAATGTCCTAGAAAACTTGAGTTTTACCGTCCAACCCGGTCAAACCGTCGCCCTAGTGGGACGCAGTGGTTCCGGGAAAACCACGATATCAAAGTTAATTTTAGGACTGTATCCGGCGACGGATGGGAAGGTGTTAATTGATGGGCAAGATATCACCAGTTTATCCCTACAATCCCTGCGCCAACAAATCGGTGTAGTAGACCAAGATACCTTCCTCTTTGGTAGCACGATTCGGGAGAATATTAGCATTGGTCATCCCTCAGCCACCCTAGACGAAATCATCACCGCCGCCCAACAAGCCGGGGCGGATGAGTTTATCAAAAAGCTACCCATGGGGTATGAAACCCAGATCGGGGAAGGGGGCGGAATGTTATCAGGAGGACAGAGACAACGACTCGCGATCGCACGGGCGTTATTAGGCAATCCCCGCTTACTTATTTTAGATGAAGCCACGTCTCATTTAGATGCTGAATCGGAACGGATTATTCAGACCAATTTCAACACAATTCTCCAAGGACGAACCACGTTAATTATTGCCCACCGCCTGTCCACAGTTCGCAAAGCGGATTTAATTCTCGTGTTGGATAAAGGAGTTTTAGTCGAAAGTGGCACCCATCACCAATTAATGGCAAAACGCGGTCATTATTATTACCTAAACCAGCAACAAATGGATCGGACAGAATGATTGTCATTCGTCAAAACACTGATTTCACGGATTTATTGGATAAATTTGAATGGGGAGGCAATGGCTTATTAACACTGATTTCACGGAGAATTTGGTTCCTTACTTTTCAAAAGTTATTTGTTATTTGTCATTTATCAAACGCTTCAAAAGCAGATCTCCACATTATGAACTCCAACCACACTCCCACCCCTCTGCGAACCTCTGCGCGAACCTCTGCGAACCTCTGCGTTTCAAAAAATCCCCCCTCTGACTGGTCCTATGCAACCAAAGAACTGCTAGATACCTTACCCCAGGTTTGGACGCGAGGACTGTTATATTTCTTAATTTTGTTTGCCGCGATCGCACTTCCTTGGGCAATGTTAACTGAAGTCGAAGAAACCGGAAGTGCTAGAGGGCGATTAGAACCCAAAGAACCCACCGTCAAACTGGAATCCTCTGTCGGCGGTACAATTATCAACCTCCCCGTTGCTGAAGGAAACCGCGTCAAAACTGGACAAACATTACTCACCCTCGAATCCGATATTGTACGTTCCGAAATTGAGCAACTTCGCAGCCAATTAGACGGTCAAAAAAATCGCCTAAATCAGTTAGCCGTTCTCAAAAATCAGTTAGACATTGCCCTCCATACCCAGCAGCGGCAGAACCAATCCCAAGAACTAGAAAAACAGTCTCAAATTGAACAAGCTAGGCAAAACTTAAACGCCCTAGCGAGTACCTACACCCTGGAAAAAGCAGAAAAACTGGCTCAAGTGAACCAAGCAAAACAAGCCATTGCCTCCAGTCAAGCTGCTTACAATCAAGCCCAAGTTAATTTAATTGAGGCAAAAGATAAAGTGCAACGCTACCGTAAAGCCTTTGAAGCCGGCGCCATTTCCACCGACCGCTTTACTGAATCACAAAACCTAGTCAAAGTCAACACCGAACGCTTAGTTCAAGCCGAATCCGACATCTCCCAATCCCGGTTACGGCTCAAAGAACAACAAGGCAGTTATGACCGAATTCTCCATCAAACCCAAGCCGAAATTGAGCAGGCAAAACTACGCTTACAGGAGCAACAAAAAAGCTATGATACCCTGGTTCATTCCGGCAAACTAGCGGTTCTGAAAATACAGGAACAACTCAAGAACATAGACACTCAGATTACCACACTCCAAACTGAAATCAAGCAAAGCAAAAGCCAAATTGCCGCCAAAGATATTGAACTCCAGCAACGAGTCTTCAAAGCACCAGAAAGCGGCACCGTGTTTGGTTTACCGGATAAAGGAGTCGGGGCGGTAGTACAACCGGGAGAATTAATTGCCGAGATTGCACCCCAGGGTTCAACTTTAATTCTCAAAGCCCAAATGCCCACGGCTGAAAGTGGGGCGTTACAGGAAGGAATGGAAGTTAAGCTCAAATTTGATGCCTATCCCTTCCAGGATTATGGTGTGGTGGAAGGCAAACTAATTCGCAAATCGCCCACCTCTAAAGTCAGCGAAACCGCCCAGGGTAAAGTCACCAATTTTGAGTTAGAAATTGAGCTAAATCAGACCTGTATTCCCACCAAAAATCAATGTTTAGAGTTGAAACCAGGGGATACAGCCACGGCTGAAGTCATCGTGCGGCGGCGGAAGATAATTGACTTTATTCTTGACCCATTTAAGAAGTTACAAAAAGGAGGCTTAGAACTTTGACGCTCGTTTGTAGTAGGCACTTTAGTGCCATAAAACCTAGGTTCGTAGTAGGCACTTTAGTGCCATAAAATCTAGGTTCGTAGTAGGCACTTTAGTGCCATAAAACCTAACCCCCCAGTCCCCGTGATATCCCCCTTCCGTCCCCCTTCAAAAGGGGGAGACCAGATGTTGCTTCGCTTTTTGTTCCATAGGGGAGACCAGAGGATGCTTCGCTTTTTGTTCCATAGGGGAGACCAAAAAATGCTTCGCTTTTATCGTACAGGAGAAACACAATGATACTTTGCTTTTTGTCAAGCGTCGGAATAGTAAGCCCCCCTTTTGAAGGGGGGTTTGGGGGGATCTCCGGATGTTCAATACAGGCTTCCAAGCCGTATTAACTCCCCAGCCATTTTCATCCCAAAAACTCTAATTACTTAGGAGAAAAATCATGTCACAAGCCATCACAATTACCAACCAAGACATCCTGCATCACCTCAAACTCGCCTGTCAAATCCCCACAATTATCGAAGGAATTATCACCCGCAAAGTCATTAACTCAGCCGCGACTGAAGCCAGTATCCAGGTTGAAATCGCCGAATTACAACAAGCAGCCGATCAAATGCGGTTCATGAATAAACTGCTCAATGCGGATGACACCTGGGCGTGGCTGCAAAAATTTGCCCTTTCTCTGGATGATTTTGAAGAGATGGTTTACATCAATGTCCTTTCCGGAAAATTAGCCCAGCATTTGTTTGGTGATAAAGTGGAACCCTGGTTTTATGAACATCAGTTAGACTATGCAGCGGCGGTAATGTATGAAGTGGTGTTAGATGATGAAGATTTAGCCCTAGAGTTGTTTTATGAACTTCAGGAAGCAGAAACCAGTTTTGCACAGATGGCTCAGGAGTATATTCAGGAGCAAGAATTACGGCGCAAGGGAGGATATTTAGGAGTGGTTAAACGCCAGCAGATGAAACCAGAGATTTCGGCGAAAGTGTTTGCGGCGACGCCCGGGGAGGTGTTGAAGCCAATTGTCACGTCTAAGGGGGTGCATTTGATTAAAGTGGAGGAGATTATTCAGCCAGAGTTGGATGACAAGCTGCGTTATCAGATTCTTTCAGAGTTGTTTGAAGGGTGGTTAAAGCGACAGGTTGAGGAGGTGGAGGTGGTGACAGCTATGGGCGAGTCTTAGGCGTTTTTATTTGGGTGTAATCGGGATAATGTAGGGGCACGACAGTGTCGTGCCCTGATTTCGTAGGAAGAATGTCAGAAGTTAAAAATTACATCTTGCATCAGTCTCACCAACCGCCTTGGGTTAAAACCCAAGGAACTAATAGCGAAAGTCGTCTAAAGACGACTGCATCTCTAGTTTTAGTCCATTTTAATGGACTTTAGCTTTTAGCCAAGCACTTGAGTGCTTGGCGGGTGTTGGGGCTTACTGACAAAGGTGTAAGCTATCAGTTAAAACAGGTT
>NZ_JAVJQN010000251.1:0-5542 GCF_040218245.1 Coleofasciculus sp. E1-EBD-02
CTGTCTATTGGCTCGAATTGAGGGAGGTAGTTTGGCTTGCTTGCGATTCTCAAACCGCTTTTGACGATGACACCGCTCAGAGTAGGGTAACTTTCGGTTAATCCGTCTCCCTCTCCTTGACCTACGCATAACCCGCCGTAATTCCATCCGCTCTTTAACTGTTTTGAACGGTAGAACTAGATGAGCCATCCAGAGGGTGGCAAGACTTGACTGAACGGCGGCGCCTGAGTAGCATTTGCCTGGATCTATGCCCAAAGCTATAGGCTGCGTTTCCTCTCCTGTTTCAAAAGTTAACTGAATGACAAAGCATCCTAAGTCGTTGTGTACAATTTTGGCTTTACCTTCTTTTAGCCAACGTCTAGCACGGCTAGCTTTGGTTGGCATCAAGGGTTTACCTGACTTTGATAAAACTGGTACTCGTAACATGGAGATAATCCTCACGAGCTAGTGTGTAGTCCCTTCCCGCCATCTCGGTTAAGATGTCGTACAGACGCCCCGGCGGGGCGTCTCTACAACAGCCCGACAAAAGGCTTTAGATTTAATCCGGACTAGGGAAACATCCGGGTGTCTGTACCAAACCGAGACTCTATGCGGTATTCAACGGTTTAAATCGCCGTTTGTCCGGCAATCCCTGACTTCAAGCGTTAGCTAAGTCGGGGTTGTTGAATCTTCCTCAGTGTCTGTATCGGTGTAGCCATCGTGCTTATTGCCTCTCGATTTCAGGTTTATGCAAAAGATCGCATTCCTTTGCCGATCGCAGATGACTGACTACCAGACAGGGGATTGAGCAGAGACAACCTGACCCCATGGAGCGGATACCGATGAATCGCCGATAGCCAGAGTAATCCCGAAGATTTTGCGATCGCTTCCTCATATATCAGTTAACTTAATCACCTCAATGAGTTATTCTTATAAGTGGTGTCACGGACACCGCTACTGCGAGTGAACTGAACTTCAGTTAGATTACGGATGCCCCCAAGTTCAGCCTGTGGCAACATGAAAATCAGTACTCTAGCTTTAATAATGGGGACAAAGCAACAATTATCAGCTTTTTTATCAATTGTCTTAGTCTATTGACTGACAACCCAGTCACGCTGTATAAATCCTACTTTTAAGATGCGCTGCTCCTTGATTAGAGCAGCCTATATAACCCAGTTTTCTTAATATCTGGGGGATCACCAACAGAACCGAAACAGCTTGAATCCACTCGCTTTTGCTCGTGAAGAAGTTTACAGAACGTGCAAAATTCACGCTGAAACTTCACTAAACCTTTACGGACATTCATCCGGTGTAAATGCCAGAGTAGTTGTAGGTGGATAACAAGTGGTTTAGTTGGTTTGTTGATAGTACAGGAACAGATTTATGAGTGTATCTGATTTTACAACGAAGAACCCAATTCTTACGAAATGGTTGTGGATAGAGCCAAAACAGCCGTCCTCAACCCCAACCCAACCTCCCCAACCGAAAAAACGATTCGATTTGCTCAAACCCATTAAACGGTGGATTGATGGGATTGAAGTGCATAATCCCCAACTGGCGCACTTGATCTGCCATTTGATCCCCGCCCAATGCCCCTTTGAGCGAGACATTAACCTATTTGGGCATACTCTGTTTCACATTCCCCCCTTGTGTAAGCTGAATCCCTTCTATGACGAAGTAGTCGGATTACGCTTCCGGGCGTTGTGCTATTTAGCCGATGAATGTGGTGAAGATATTTCCGCTTACTGCTAAAATTCCAAGACTGGGAATTTTAATGTTAGGTGCGGAATCCTTGATCACACAGCATGGCAATCATTGCTCTGAAAGCCTGGTATCTCCAGGACTACGAACCGATTAGAGAATTGGAGAAACGCCCTCACGATTTGCGGTTAAGCAAAAACAGCTTGCTCAAATCAGGGTTAAGGGCTGACTTCTTAGACGATAGTCAGGATGTCAAACAATCAGAATGGTTTGGACGCTACCTGGATGGGGAAACGGTGGAGTTTTACATCGAAGGAAGCGGCGGCTATGCCATTTCTAATATTGATTTGATCTCTCACGAGATTTACTTCACCAAGCAAGAGGTGATGGCGCAACTTGATCCAATTATCTTTTTGAGTTATCAAAATGAATGTTCTCGTGCCAGTGAAGCGCTACGGGATAGCCTCAATGACACCCTGGAGGACTTCAATCAGCGATCGCGTCTTCCCCTAACCTTAGAACAGTCTCGTCGCCCTGTGGGTGAACCCATGCGCCTCAGCAGTACCCAGATGCGTCGCATCCGCAAGAGTTTACTGTTTGTCGCCGATGGTACCGCGATCGCGAAAGTGGACAGAGAACAGACACCCCTCGTGATCCCCAATCCCCAAGTCTGTGTCGAAATCGGTTACGCCCTCACCAGCAAGCGCCGAGAACAAATTTTACTGGTACAGATGGAACGCCCCGATTTACCGGGACAGTTTCCCTTTGAGGTTCCCCAGCACCAGCAGCTATCATTTCGTCAATCTGAGGATTTACAAAAGACCTTGCCTGTGGTATTAGAAACATTACTGCAACGGTTTAATCTGTGGACGTGATTTATCTGTCGTGGTCACAGATAATAATTGGGATGGATTGAGGAGAAAATTTCATGCCAAGAACTCCAGATGAGTTTGCCGTTCACATTCTTATGGCTGGCGGACACCGAGAAGAGGTGCGTTTTACCACGATTCAAGAGTTTCAGAAATGGTACAGTGGTGAACTCGTACCCAAATCTGAGTCTAAGGACTTTATCAACGTCCCGATTAAAAATATTCAGGGCGAATATATGGTGGTACGCCCCTCCAGCGTTTTAGCGATTCGGGTGGAACCCATCTTCGGGGGTAGCGTCGAGCGCTTTTAGAATGAAGTCTTTGTCATTGGTCATTGGTACAACATCCAATGACTAATGATTGATGATACGACGTCACAGTTTGAACAAGCATGAGAAAACAACTGACGAGTTTATCTCTGAGTTTAGGCATACTCTTATTCAGTGGCAGTAGTTGGGCTGTTCCTGATGTTCCTCTAGAGCCAATAAACCCTGATACTGAAGAGGTGACACTGGACTCCCTCGGCTTCGATGAGCAACTCTGGGGGACTCCTGAACAACCAGGCGATCGCCAAGCTTTACTCAAGTCAATTGACCATAGCCTGCGCTATCTGGCGACGCCGACAGCAGCGGCGACGTACCAAAACTATCCCATCCCCGGAATAACTCTGGAACGAGTGCGCCGTTCTCTGGTTCGATTTCGTCAACTTCTGCTCACATCCAATTCCCCGGCTGAACTGCAAGCGGCGGTGAATCGCGAGTTTGAGGTTTATCAGTCGGTGGGACATGATGATCAGGGATCAGTTTTGTTTACGGGGTACTTTGAACCGATTTATGCTGCCAGTCGTACCCCTAGCGCCGAGTATCGCTATCCTCTTTACCGTTTACCGACAAACTTTAATACCTGGAAAACGCCTCACCCGACTCGTGCTGATTTAGAAGGCGTGGATGGGTTTGGTGAAAATAGTCCTCTGTATGGGTTAGAACTCGTCTGGTTACGCGATCGCCTCCAGGCATTTTTGATTCATGTTCAGGGTTCTGCCCGTCTGCAATTACCCGATGGGAGTCTAATGACGGTTGGGTATGCGGGGAAGACGGATTATCCTTATACCAGTGTGGGGCGAGAATTGGTCAAAGATGGCAAGTTGCCTCTGGAAGGGTTAACCTTACCTGTGTTAATGGATTATTTCCGTCAATTTCCCAGTGAACTGGATCAGTATTTACCTCGGAATCAAAGTTTTGTCTTCTTCCGGGAAACCAATGGCGCACCCGCGACGGGAAGCCTAGGTGTACCTGTGACAGCCGAACGATCCATTGCTACAGATAAATCCTTAATGCCTCCCGGCGCATTAGCGTTGATTCAAACTCGCATCCCCTATCCTAATGCCCAAAGACAACTCGAATCCCATTGGGTGAGTCGCTATGTTTTGGATCAAGATACCGGGAGTGCGATCAAAGGACCCGGACGAGTGGATATCTTTATGGGGACAGGAGTTCTCGCAGGCGATCGCGCCGGAGTCATTGGCGGTAATGGAAACCTGTATTATTTATTGTTGAAAGAGTCCAGATGATTGGGGAAGAGGTGATTGCTAAAACGCCATTCTACCCAAAGGTAGCCGCCGCTAAATCAATGTCCATCTCTTCGGGTAGTTCAAAACGAGAGAGGAAACGTTTGAGTGTAGCAAAGCGATACCCTACCAACAAGCCCTGATGCGAGGGATTTCGGGGATCACCATTTCCTCTGAGTACCTCTACTAATGGTTTGGGGGGTTGGGAACGGTGGAGAATGCGATTATGAGATTTGCCTAAGGAACAGCCTTCCCAAAACTGGATGCGTTTTTCTGGATCGGGTGAAAAATCTTGGATGTATACCTCAATCGCGTTTTCCAGAAACTGTAGCATCTGCTGAACTTGCGATCGGTTGTGTTGCCACAGTTTACTATCCGGATAGTGATCTTGAATCACTTGACAGGTTAACTGAAGACTTTGTAACGTCGTTTTGAGTTGGTATTGTTGGCTTAAAATGAATCCATCCAGATCAGGTGATGACATAACGGTTCACTGAGAGTTAAATTGATTAGCGCTATGCTATTGGGCATTGCCTATCCAGATTTAGGCAAAGAGAACAGGCAATAGGGATTATGTAATTTCAATCATCATAGCTTGAAAGACACGTTCGTCGTTGCGCTGTCTTCGCCATAAACGTTCGCATCCCTTACTCCCAAATAGGCTTTGTATAAACTGAGTTCTGGCGACAGTCGTCAAGCACCCAAATCTTGAACAATGGTGCGTTACGCTGCGCTAACGCACCCTACTGGCTACAATTTGATCGTTTTCCCTAACTACCAAGGATTGCCAATCAGGGTAAACGCACTCCAATAATATGGATGAGTTAAATTAATATCACCTTGGTTCCGTAGTTCCTCTGGTAAGTCTACTCTCGCCGATGGCGTGACTAATTCATCTCCTTCTAATTCCACCTCTCCCCGCATCATTGCGACTTGTGCTTGTCGCAAGGCTTCAGCTTTAATCGGGGCTTGTTTTAACTGTTGGTAAAACGTGGTCATTAGTCCTAATGTCCCGGTATCACTCACATACCAAAGACTCCCTAACGCCGATTTCACCCCAGCTTGTACCGCTAATCCAGTAAATCCTAATTCCGCTTGTTCATCCCCTAACGCTGAACGACAGGCACTTAAAACCATCAGTTCGACTGGGGGATTATCTAACTGTAACTCCTGTAATTTGTCTAGGGTTAATCGAGTATTCCAAAACTGAATATAGGAGTTATTAGGTTTTCCCGGTTTAAATTCCCCATGGGTGGCGAGATGGAGAATGCCAAAAGGTTGACTAGCGCGGGCTTGTTTGAGATTTTCTAGAGTGAAGGTTTGGTTAAGAAAGGACTGACCCGACCACAACTGATTGGTAATAATCGATAACTCTTTGGGGACAGCAGGTAAAGGGTTTTGTTCTTCAAATTTAGACGCGCCCATA
>NZ_JAVJQN010000253.1:0-44741 GCF_040218245.1 Coleofasciculus sp. E1-EBD-02
GCGTATAAGCCTACCTTTCACTCTCACAAGCCCGGAAGAACATTCCTGTATAACCGTTTGCATCTCTATTATACTAAAACCGCCTTATATCCCACCGTCAAATTTAAAATTATGACGGGGGACTTACGGCGGACAAGTTAACAAACTTGGAATATCAAAAATCAGGTATCAGGGTTCTCGATGAAGCCTTCTACTCATTATATAGTGTTTACATTTGAGATTTAAACAAGCAACCCTTACCCAGTAAGGTTTTCAGTGCTTTGGCTGTACACGAATCATCTGAAAATACTATAGTCGAAGGCACTCAAGTTGATATTAGATGGAGCGATATCAAGTCCCTTTTTTTTTCTTCTGGGGGGTTCGCGGGTTTAAATGACTACGTTGTCAGATGTATCCCTTCGCCCTTCCCGCGACCGGGTGCTTTGCTGCAATTCTGTCGTCGGAGAGCCTAGCCATTCCTAGCTTAAGAACCCCCTTCTCACGGCGGTGGCTCTTAACGTCGCCTAATTGGGCGGTCATTCAGGTCATTCGTGCCTCATGTCCCTCGGTTCCTCGCCCTCTTTACGGCTTCTAGCAGGAATGGCTGGCTCCCGGCTCCGTCATTTCCGCGTCGCCCCCTACCCCATCACAAATATCCAATTGGGTGTAATTTTCCTTAAAAATAGTTCGCATAATCCGAGAGTCCAAAGTGACCCAAGGACCCACAAGTTATGCCGACACTAACAATACCCAACAACCAAGCTTCTGTAACAGAAGACGAAATTAAACTCAGTGGAATCCTCGATGACTTAATTGTCCCAGCTTCTGAACTGAGTCAGCCAGAATTCAACGGAATTGCCGTCGTCCCTGATCCAGTAACTCCTTACGTTCAATTATCCACAATTGTGGAGCATTTGTTCAACAACAACGGACTATTTACTCTAACCATACAAGTCCCTAGTGTTTTCAGTGCTACAAATGACGGAGTTGAAATCACCCCATTAACCATTGGAAACGAGAACTTTTACAACCTAAACCCGATCAAGTTTTCGGATGCCGACGATATCGAGTTCAAGTCCTTTGAAAATGACGATGGTGCTTTTAATACAACCGTAGCCTTCACCGTAACACAAGACCTAGGAGGAGGAGTAACCAACCCAATAGACTTTGGGCAGATTAATTTTACCACAGACATAGAATCAGTTCCTGATAATCCAGTTATCCAAAAAATCAACACTCCAGACGGAATACCATCAACATCCTCTCAAGTTCAATATATAGGGGAATTTACGATCGCTTCCACTGACGCTTCAGAATCGTTGTGGTTTGATGTAGTCGGAGTACCGGAAGGCGTTGACATCTACACACTTGACGAAAACGGGGAACCCGAATTCAAATTTGCCCCAGTTCCCACCAATAATTCTGGGGGGATAGAAAAGGGAAGTTTAACCAAGAGTATCAATGCACCAGCAGCGGCGAACTCTCCTCAGACAATCCGCCTAGGAATAGTCTACAACGAAATTACATTCCCCGATGATCTAGATTTAGCCATCCGAGGGCGCTCACTAGAAGGAGAAATAATTGATGAGGTTGGGTTAGAGGCAGCTACGGCTTACTCATCGGTGCAGCCGTTAAACATTAAACTATCACCCACACAAGTCGCGCTCGATATTCCCAACGATGCCGCGATTAATGAAAACGATTCACTGACGAACCTATTGACGGAGGTTTCAATCACCGGAGATCACAGTGATTACCCCGACATCGGAACACCCCAAAACCTATCGGACTTAATCGATAATCTAAACACTAAAAATCTACCCTTCACTGTAGAGATTACCCCCAGTAACGGAGCAATAAAAGACCAGAATGGGATGACGTTGCCAAACACTAACGGTGTTTACTCAATCGATGAACGTTCACCGTTAAACAATTTAACGGTAGAGATACCCGATAACGGGCAAGTTTCCATCAAAGTAACAGTTCCCGATTTAAGCAACACCAAGACTGGAGGCACAAACCCAGTTGTCTTTGGGGAAGTTTCTGGAGGTGTAGATGTTTTGCCCGTTGCCGATAAACCAACCCTGAACCTAACAGTAAACGATGACTTAACGATTAACCCCGATGACGACAACCCATTGGTGGAGATCGGTGACTATACCATACAACCGAATGACGACGAAACCATCTCGCTATTCGTTGACGCCATCCCACCGAATTCATCTTTAATCATCTTAGACGATGATGGGGAGACACAGGCAACATTTACGCCGACAGGGAATGGGTTTAGCACCAATCTCAACGCTGACACATTCCAGGGAACACTGGCAGTGCAATTCAACGATCCCCCTCGTGACTTGGAGGACTTTAACTTAAACTTATTTGCAACCGCGACTGAGCCTGGAACCAATCTAACCGCCTTCTCAGACACATTTAATCTCAATATTGATTTACCCGATTTGATTGAGACAGGTGATAATACTGAAACTGGGGATAGCAACGGAACAAAACAGTTACTGACCTATTCCCCAGGCAAAGGTGCCTTTACCTTTGAGAACGCCAAGGGTGCAATACTGGGACAAGAGTTATTGGACGACGGTGATGGCGGGTTAACAGAGGTTGGCTTTGTCATCACCGATGGCAACCCCCAGGACATAATCACAAACAGTAAGGCTGTGTTCTCCGTCTTACCAGACAGTACAATCATCGGGAATCAAGAGCGGCTAACAGAACTAACCCAAGACACAGGGAACATTCACTTCTTTAAAGTAAACGGTGGCTCAATCGATGACCTAATTGACGGACGGATCTCCAGTGACACGGTAGATTTTAACCTTGAAGTCACCGCCACTGATTCAGCATACATATTGAAATGGGCTGATGGGTTAGAGATTGGTATCGGCTTAAATGACAAAGGGCAATCCCCTCTCGCCCTATTCCAAGGGCAACATGAGGGCGAGATTTTAACCAATCAGTCCAATGAAGCAATTAACGTCGGTTTTAGCATTAAAAGCTGGGCGGATTATGAAAACACCGTTGGATTATTCGCGGTTAACGATGAAACCGGAGCCGTCACCGACCCACTCACCGGAGAAACTATACTTCCTGGAGAAAACGGTTACACCCAAATCGTCCTCTCCCACAACCTGCTATTTGAAGGGGAAGCAGGAGAGTCCGGCACAGTCGCGCTCGCGCCAAGTACTATCTATATGCCATTCATCGTGGCAGATGGCTCAGTCTCAGACGGCTTGGAAGGAGAAGCCCAAGTCTATTTTTCTGCGATCGCCGCTAACTCAGATAATTTTGACCATGTTCGCCTGCTAGGAGATAACATCTTTGCTTTTGAGGATCTCCATGGTGGCGGAGACATGGACTTTAACGACATTATCATTGAGTTTGTTTGACCAGTGAAATTGGGGGAATAGCAGGACTCCCCCACTATACCTCAAGACACAATGCCACAGCGCAAAGCTTGAACAACCGCAGCCACTCGGTTATTCACCGCCAGCTTGCTATAGATACTTTTCAACTGAGTTTTAACCGTCGCTTCGCTGATATAGAGCTTCTGAGCAATTTGGCGATTATGATACCCCAAAGAAACCAAATTTAAGATCTGTAACTCGCAATTACTCAAAGGGTGAGCCTTGACTAAACGTCGTTGTTCTCTTGGGAGAGCCTCTATGGAAACAACATCCTCCTCTACGGGCAAGGCAGTAGGTGGAGCGACAAAAATTCTCCCAGAGTACGCCGCCAGAAAAACAAGCAGTAGCTCCTCTGGGGAAGCTTCACTGAGACAATAGCCATCGGACATAGATAAGGCACGACTAACAAAATGCCGACTCTTGTGCCGCCCCAAAAGAACTAAAACCGCTCTTGAGAACCGACGAATAGTCCGAGTCAAACTGAACCCCTGCTCTCCCTTATTTTCGACATTAATCAAAAAGATATCAACCCTCATACGAGCAAGGTTTTTAGTCGCACTCAGGCAAAAAAGGCTAGACGCATCCACAGGGTAAACACTAAAAAACTGACTACTCTCAAGGCGTCTGATGTACTGGGAAGAGCAACCGATCGCTGCCGCCTTAATTAACATAATCTTTGTTTTTAACGACCATTCGATTAGTTTAGGCTCCAGAGATTGAACGGTGGCTGATTGTGTTGATTGAAGAAAATTGATAAGTTTTTCTAATTGATGATTCTGTTGATTTTTTATTGAAGAATCTGTTTTCTATTCATCATCGGGCAGATTGTCCGCACGAACACGTAATTCTTGCGCTTGGTCTAATAGCTCCTGTTTTTTGGTTTTATCATGCTCTTTATCAGCCGCTTCCTCTAATTCTTCAGCCGCCCTGACGAGCATTTCGTAATCTTTTCGATTTTGACCCATAGTTCTTTTCCTGATAGACGACACCCTACAATAATCTACCTTTTCAAGTGGAATGCCAAGAGAAAGGAACAAGGTGCGGATAGTCCGCAGGTTGACGGGCTTCTCTCCCTGTAAAGCTTTGGTTATGGTCGCTCGGTCTAGACAGGTCTCTAGACTGATTTGTCTTCGGGATAGCTTGTTTTCAACGGAGATGAAATTTTCCACTTTTTCAAGTCCCACTTGACTTAAAACGTAGCCACGCATTTTGCTTTTCACCCTCAAACAATCAACAAAATCATCAATCGCTAAATATCGATAAAATATACAGATATTATAGTGTGACTCGTTAAGGACAGTAAAACCCTAAGCGCATAAGGATATTTTATTCAAAGTGGGTGCTTTGAACAGCCAGCCTCTCGTCGGGAGATCCTCCCCCAGCGGGCGCGTCAATTCATTCTTCTGTAGAGGTAGTAGCCCAAAGAAGAAGCGCCTTCAGGAGTGGCTATCTTCTTAGTCTGACTTGGGAATTCCTCAGTTAGGATAAACCAAGTACAGAACTACCTTGAACTATTCTTACCCTTGAATATGGGGAATGGCTCACGCCCCCGTCAGCAAAAAACTGGAAGTCCATAAGCTCCAATTCGGCTCAACACGCATAGACCCAGATATTTATTGAGGAAAAAACAGAACATCCTGTTTTTTTCCCTCAATGAACCCTCAATGAACCCGAAATAAGCTCTCAATAAATCCAAGGAAAACCTCACTATTCCCTCGCCCAAGACTCAGCCCTTTTATCACAAGTTTATTCATCCACAAATTAGCGATAAAAATTTCATCATTTTTCCCTCATAAATCCCTCACGTTAACCTCGTTTTTGCATCATTTTATTTTCCGTCCTTGTGTTTGTTTTTTCAGCTAAAATAAAGGATAGGCTCTTCAGTTTGTACCCTAAGCAAGTTGTGTCGCCTGTATACGCTGAAGCGATACTTCGCTGCGCTCAAACGGCGACAAACTTGCCCCTGCGGGGGGCTGATTGAGTGGTTATGTCGTAAAAGGGAATCAGTATGCGCGGAGCTAAGACCAAGCGGGGTGATGGAGTTCCCAGGAAAATTGCCCACCCAGTTCGTTTTGCCGCAGATGAATATGAGGAATTGAGAAGGAAAGCCAACCAAGCACAGATCTCTATATCTGAATTTATTCGGAGGGCGGCAATCAACAAACAAATCCGTACCTATAAACCACCACCCCAAGTGAACCGAAAATTCTATCAGGAATTAAGTGCCATAGGGGTCAACCTGAATCAGTTGGTTCGAGCAGTAAATACAGCAAACAAGGCGGGGAAACTGGTGGAGGTTGATGCTAATGCGATCGCGGATTTAGTAGGCAGCATAATTCCGGTAATAAAGCAAGCCCAGCGAGATACTTTGGTCTGTTTCAATGATCGGGAAGATAATCAAGAGTGAGAATTTTCGGGCGACGTTAAAATACGTCCTGCAAAAGGAAAAAGGGGAACTGATCGGCGGTAATATGGGCGGCAGAAGCGTCAACGAACTATCTGATGAGTTTCTTCTAATCCGAGGGCTTAGACCCAATCTAAAGAAAGCTTGTAGCCACATCATCCTCTCCATCCCCCACCGGGACGATTACCATGAACACCTAGATGATGAACGATTCACCGAAATCGCCGAGCGCTGGCTAGAGGAAATGGGATATTCAGGCTCCCAATACGCGATCGCACGCCACCACGATACAAACCATGAACACCTCCACATCATCGCCAATCGAATCAGACCAGACGGATCGGTTGTGCCAGATTCCTTTGACCACACGCGATCGCAGGTGGTGACACGGAAACTGGAGCATGAGTTTGAATTAGAACCAACCCCCTGTGCAAACGAGAAGATCGCTCAAAGACTTAGGGCTGAGGGGATTGAGGTAACGGTGAGCGATCGCAAGTCACCAACCCAGCGCCAAACACATCATGAAAGCGGGAAGCCCTCGGTAAAGGAACAGTTACAAGAAGCGATTGACCGAGCCAGCCGGGACAAACCAACCATGACTCAACTGATTGGGCGACTCCAGCGCCAGGGGGTAAAAGTTCATCCTACGTTCAGCACCAAAGGTTTATTCCGGGAAGCGATCGCCTTTGAGCTAGATGGGGTGAAAATCGCAGGAAACAAGTTAGGGAAAGCATATAGTTTTCCCGGACTACAGCGAAAACGCGGGGTGAGTTATGAGTGCGATCGCGATATGAAAGCCATTAAAAAAGCCGCAGTGGGTGAACTAATACCACAGCGGCAAAGGAAGAAAAAACCACAAATTGAGCTAGACTGAGCTTTTCTCTATTTCTGCCTGACTTGTTTATGCGGTTTCTTCCATCCCGGTAGGTAGGTTTGTCGAAATCGCGATCGCACCTCCCACGCTTACCAGCCAATCACGTCCTTTTTCTCAATGTCTGCGAAAGGTTTCTTAGCCAATCTTTAGGGAAGTTTACGAAGGTTAATCAATAATGTAAGCACCGCCAGGGGTGCGATGGAGGTTTGGCGATCGCTCAGTTGAGCGGGGGTTAATTTTCCTCTCTATTCTGAACAGGTCTTCGTATGTGGTGTTGGTTTGATCTGCTAGTAGCTCAGTGTGGAGGGTTTCGGCTTCTGTGTCACCGTGGCTGGAGAGAGCGCTTCAGGTAGGTGAGTATTTGATGGACGATTTCATTCCTTGTACAGACGCCCCGGCGGGGCGTCTCTACCATGGCTGAGTTATTAGGGCGATAGGGGATTTTATTCGATGTTATCGTTATCATGTCTCAAGGTTTTCTTAATATTTGGTGGAAGGGTTGGGCGCAAGCTAGCCAGGAGGGAGAATGGATTAAGATGTTAAAGCAAGTGCGTAAATCCCCTCAATGCCAACATCTGTAAGAGTTCAACCCCAAGGTTTTCAGGTACAGTACCCCAAAACGTCCTGGCGCGTGTCCTATGTGGAGGAGTTGTCGGGGAAGTTTCGCTTTGTTCTCAGTGGTCAGGATTTCCAGTTTGAACCCAGAGATAAGTATCGCTACCCGACTCACGATGACGCTAAACGCGCGGCGTTCTGTTTTCTGGAGTTGATGAAACGCTTGGAACGTTCTCTCTTCTCGGTTGGGGATTTTAGCTGAGATTGGGGTGAGTAGCGTTTTTCCAGCAGATGTACCGTTCCTATCAGGTTTGGCTTTTGGTTGACCGGGTTCGGTATAGTTGGGAGGCGGTTCGAGGGGATGGCGTGTGCATTCGGTCACAGCGTTGGTATAAGCGACCGGAGAATGCGTTGAGTAAGGCTTTTGCCCATGTTGATTGGGAAATCGCTAGAACCCAGATTAAGGATGTGATTGGCTGGGTTTAGGAGGTGCGATCGCATTACTTCGTCCCAATTCTGAGGCGGCGCGAGTTGTGTCTATGGTTGACCCTTCGGCTCCGCTCAGGGTCAACACCGAGCGAAGCCGAGGTGTTGAGGGGAAACCGTCTCAGGCTCATCAAAGTGTTAGCGCTAGTCTCTGTGAGATGATTAGGGTGGCGGATGAGGAAGAACTGGAAGCCGCCATGCTGCAAATTGTCCGTCGTATGTTCGGGCGTCAAACAGAGGTTGAACGGGTTAAACGGCTATTCTATGTGTCTTCCGCTATAGCAATCCTAAATAGGATGTAACAAGTGAACGGCTTTAAACCCAGGTATGGCAAGGATTTAATTTTTGAAAATTGCCACAACCCAAATAGGATTGCTATAGTTATAAAAATTAATTTGTTTTGCAAAAAATTACTGTTTGCTATTGTCCTGTAGTGTTGGGGAAAAATACTTCTACATTCAAAGTGAACTTCTCAATTTTTTTTACATGCTTCTTCAGGCTTGCGTTCAAGGATGAAAGATACTGAGGTATCTTTATTTGGGCTGCGAGACTTAAGCTTGTTGTGACCTGACTAAATAAATCTACTGTGTAGCTTTCACTTGTTGTCGGATTTGTAAATTCGCTAAACCTTTTCAAGGCTACTTTACGAGCATTGATTAGGTTCTTAATGTCTTGATCCTCTTGCAATAATTCATCTTCAACATACTCTTCAGCTTCTTTAATGTTCGGTAAACTACCACCCATTTCCCGTGTTCTTGAACGATAATCTTTAATTATCTCATCACAAGAAGAACCTCCACCAAGTTTTATTGGAAAATTTCCAAGATTAAATTCCCAATTCTTTTGTGCAGCACTTCGTTTTTCATCAATGATGTTTACAGAAACTTTTTTTGCTCCCAGAAGAGTACAGACTTGAAGATAGTGGTTATACTTTCTATCTATTGCATTCATCCGCAGTTCAGATGCGTGTAAATAATATGGAAGGTGAAATCTTTTATGAACCCTCTCTGAAAGCTTTTTATTTTTCTCATTTGGATACTGATACCCATACTTACTTTGAAGAAGAATATTGCCTACTCTGAGGAGACCCTGACTCTTCAAAATTTTTAAAAAAGCTTGACTATTCTCATCATAAAAATCAATATCATCTCTTACAAAACAAACTCCTCCCACTTGCTCAATGTTTTCTTTGCTTGCTAAACCTGGATACTTAAGCCTTTCTCTATGAACATTCGATACAACTATAATAATCTCTCTCTCGTCTGGGTTATTAAGAGGGATTGTCTCAATACGATTTTGAATCTCTGACATTAGACTTTCTCTTGTATTAATAGGATTATAAAAATATTGTTAACGGAAGTAAAAAAACTTAATAACAAAGTTGTATCAAAATTGAAGACAGGGGAAAGTTGCAATAATAAACCTAGCAAAATAGGAATTATAAAACCTATAATAACCTTCACTATGATCAAAAACATAGAACGTTTTTTTTGCTTGTAGTGAATAGATTTTAGCCCTAATCGTATAACTTGTAACTGTTCTTGTGTAACTGAACGGTCAATTTTAATTGAAAACTCCTTAACTCTATCAAATACATCAAAAACCCAGTCTTCAAAACTATATTCCCAAGATAAACTAGGTTTCCTACCATAAATACCAATTTTGGCAGGACGGTTAGATGTATCTAGTTTATCTGTGATTAATTCAATATAAAATTCTGCGTTTTTTTTGTATATTATACGTACATTTGATTTGTCAATTAACTCAAAACCATATAGAGCGAGGTTATCAATTTTTCGTATTATTTCTTGACCTTCTACCTCAGAAGCCCCAATACTTCTTGATTTTTTTACAATTAAAGTTGAAATATCCTTTGAAAAATTTTGAATAAGAAAGACTAGATAAACCATATTATTCTCCTAGATTAGTTTATGAAAAATGCTTATCACCAATTGGTTTCCAAGTTTGTTTGAGGCAAGACTTCCAACTACGAATTGTACATCATTAAGTAGTTGCCCCCCTATTATTTCTGATACAATTTTCTTGAATGTTCTAGAGTAATTTTGTTTGACTTCTCCATCTAAAAAATTAGGTACAAAAAAATCCTTGGTTTTTTCGTCGGGTATGGGTATTACTATCTCCCCATCTGTGCTGTGGGCAAAGTGATTAGCGACAACAATAATCTGCCTTCTCTTCTTAAAAAGAAAATCATCATTTGCCCAGGCTTTAAAGTTCATAAAATCTTGCCTTAAGGCAAGTCTAGCCGACAACCTGTCTTGATGCATCTCTCCTGTAACGATTATGTTTTTATTGAGAGGTACTATTAGGTCGCTTCTAATAAAATAGATAATATAATCCAGTGTTCTAAACACTTTTTTTCGTGTATTTGGTCTCTCCTTGTCCCCAGGAGTATCAATGATTTTCTTGATTAATATGGACTTCTTAGAACCTTTGTACTGAAAATTAGTTTTCAGTGTTTCACTTTTTATGGGAAGGTCAGTAGGACCGTTACTTGGTTTTATTTCTTTTTCCTGAATTAAATGAAATAGTACTGACTTACCACACTTATCATGTCCTAAAACTCCAACTTTCTTCCCGATAAAAGAGATGAAAAACTTATCAATGAAATTTTTGTCTATATCCCATTCCATTCCCATTTCATATTTAAGGTTAGTCTTATAAGAAAATCAAAAACCCATAATAATCAATACAGTAAACACATGATCAATCAGGATTATTTACAAATTCTTCTAATTTTATCCCAACTGGGATCGTCAATTTCTACCGATTCTATCGGAATATAGCAATCCTAAATAGGTCGCAACAGATATAATAGTAAGAATTTTTTCGCGATCGCACTCCCTACCCAAACCCGTCAAACTCCCAACCCGACAGCGTTTCAGGTTTCGGGTAAAGTAGCGATCGCACTCCACTCGCGTCCACTGTCACATCAGTTTCCGGGGAATTGTCACATATTTGGGGAACCTGGGGAATCGTTGGGGAATCGTTCCCCAGGTTGTCCTCAACTGCTGAAACGCTTTCTAGTTCTTGGCTCTCTTGCTCTTGGGTCGGAGTTGGGGAGGGTTGGGAAACTTCACCCCCCTCTAAATCAGATTGAGCTAAATCATTCCCACTATTCTCAGGGGGTAATTCTTTCTCCTCAAAACTTGGTGAATTATCAGAAGGTGTATTTTCTTCGTTCCCCAAATTATCCTCAACCCCTTGATAATTGGTTGTTTCAACTTGAGGAACACTATTCCCCAACTGTTCCCCAAGTTTCCTGGAGTTCCCCAAGTCAGGGGGAGAGTCAGAATCGGGATCATTGTCTCCGTCGTCTTTGCGCCAGTGATACTCCAGCCGATTACCTGAATTGCGGGTTTGACCATAGCCCATGTTTACAGCTTCATTCATCCAGTCCCTTACTGTTTGAGCCTGTGGGCGTTTTTTCTTGGCGAACATTTCCTGAACTTGCTTTGCCTTAATCCAGCCGCTTTTGCCGTTGGCTTCCAGTCGCTTGGATAGCTCAATCATTTTTAGGATGTGACTGGGTAGGCTATCATCATCTGAGTTGGCGTGGATGACCTTGACCTGCCCCATGTAAAAACGGGCAAGCTGGATCGCCATCTCCATAATATATAGTGGAATTTCTGCTGAGGGGCAGTCTTTACCCGCTGCCAATTCCCAGAGAACGTGCAGGTTGAGCGCCAATCGCCCAATATACCCTTCCATCTTTGAGTAAACTGCTGCCATGCCTGAGTGAGCATGAGTTACTCGCAACCGCTCAAGCTGTTTATATACTGCCTGATAACGCTTGAAAGCCTTACTGGATAAGTGATACTCCATCTCTGGCAGTCGGTCGATCTGGCGGTAAAACTGGGTAATGCGATCGCTGATTTGAACTGCCATCCCATCATCATCATGAAGCACAGAGGCTTGTAAGGGCTGATTGACAAATAGGAATCTTGCCCAATTTCCATCGGGGTCTGAGCAGTCTTCCATGTATTTCTTTAATATTTCCGGCTGAATCGTTCCGAAGATGCTGAGGTAAAGATTTTTGACATTAACCTTTACTCCACTTGCTCTCAAGATGGTTTGACCCGAACCATCAAAGTAGGATAGTAAATCCTGCTTATCGCTTCCCCGTCCATTACGATAGGCGTTGCTGGAATTGAAATATCCGGCTAACTCATCAATCAGCGCTAATAGGCATTTTTGCGGGTCTTTCTGTGCCTGTATTGGGATAGCTTCCCCGGTGGCATTGGTGAAGTAGTAGAGCGTGGGGTCTTTGGGTTTCTCTGGCTTTTGCCCTTTTTTCTCTTCCTCCCACTGTTCCAGGGCGACCTCATAATCTTCCAGCGCTGCTTGGTAAGCGTCTTGTTTTTCCTTTTCTAGTTGGTTCAGCGGCTGACGGACGATGTTGTTGAAGATTGGGGATTTCTTCTGCCCACTGGGAGAAACGATTGCACTATAGATAGTAGATGGTACTCGGAAGTTTTGATTGCGGTGTAGTACCAACCCGGTACCCGTTTTATGCAAGCTGGATGCTCCGGTGAGTAAAGCTGTAAGGGCAACCGTTTCCCGGATATTAAGCCATTCACACCACTGTTTTAGGGGAGTGGCTAAATCATCTGGAAGATAATCTGATAATTCCAGTTGGGCATCTACTTTTTTGAGTAGCTCCGCAACCTGGGAGTGATTATCTGTTCGTTCAGCTTCTGTGTCCGCTTCTCCTAAACGTTCGTGGTAAAGCTTTCGTAGCTCGGTTATAGGGTATTGATACTCTCGTGCGATTACGTTGAGTTGTTTGGTTAACCCCGACCCTGTGAATCCGAGCTTGATTAAGCGGTCGATTATTCTCTCAAGCTTGGGTAATTCAGATGATTTTGAGAGCGCCCGCTCTAAGCTGGCTCGAATTTCTGCTATGTACTTCTTATCCCAGGTGTACTCATTCACGCCTGCCCGTCTCCTTAATAGATCTAAGGCAATCGTAGCTTGGACGGGATCACAAGGCTCTAAGACGGCGATGATTAGCTGAATGATTTTTGCCGCTTCCCTGAGTGAAAGTCCGTAGCTTCGGTAGGTTAGATCGTCTTCCCAATCGGTAAAGGGTCGTGGTGCGATGATTGATTCGACGGGCAGCAGCATCAACCCGATCTCGTTCAGCTTTTCGTCATCCTGGGTATATTCGAGAAGTGATCCATCAATCCCTAGTACCCTGATTTGAGAAAAGGGAACACCTTTGGCTCGAAGTGCATAGGCGGTTTCCCTGATGTAGTATTCGTCCGACTCTTTCACCCAGCATTCATTGGCGTTTATTTCCTGAATGATTATGTGTTCGTCTCCTGGGTTGAGGGTTAAGAGCGCTTCTGCTGTTCCAAGCTTGTGATACAGTCCGCCTTTCTCTAGGAGATTGCAGAGTGCGAAGGTGTCCCGTGTCCATAGATAGGATTTTGAATTTTCCTGAGACTCGGAAAAATCTTGCGATCCAGCTACAATAGGGTTGTTAGTGCCATTTAATGGCATGATGACCTCTGTGTTTGATAATCCTTCAGCTTTGGAATTGGAACTTCGCTGGGCTGAAGGGTGTACATGGAATTAGAGGTAATGAAGGAGGGCTAGTAAAAAAGCTAGCCCCTTCTCCTCTAATCTTTTGGGTTTATCAGTTTAATATACTGCTTATTAAATCCCATTAAGAATCAGTCGATCCTTTTTCAAACCTCTGTTTTCTGCGTCTCCCAGCATCCTTGAAGCAGCCGAAGACTTTACTCGCTACTTCACTTTCTGAGACGTTATGCTGCTGGGCTTTACGCTTGAGAAAGTTTTCCTTGGCGGCTTGGTTGCCTTCCGAAGCAACCCACTGAGACACCGCCTCGGTCAATCCCTGTGACTTGTTGTAACCCTTCGAGCCGCAAATAAGCAAAAACTCGTTGTAGAGGGTTCGGGGAATGCTACCTGATAAGTCCTTGGAGTCAAACCGAACAACAGGCTCTCCATCCAGCTTGCCTCTGTCTGGGTGGTTCTCAATATCCTTTTGCAACTCTTCGGCTGTTTGAGGTTGCTTTTTCTTCATGTATGATAGCGCGAATGTACTTCACTCTCATATTACGCCTATTAGGGTATTTAGCAGAAATCCTGTTAGAGGAGTATGATTATTTTAAATAGAGAGAGCGACCACTCCCGAAGGAGCGATCGCACCACGCCTAGCAACTGGTACCAACAGAAACTAGGCGCTACCACTCCACTGTGATTGCCAATGGAGGGCAAATTTATCATGCCATATTCTCACCGAGGCGGAGGACGCTCACCAGCTTCCCTGTCTCCCGTACCCCAAATTGCTGCTTATTCCAATAAACCCTGGGCGATCGTTCACAGTCCCCCAGGACAAAAGCCGAGAATTACCCAGGCTTACGTTAACCGCCAAGACGCCGAGGACGCCTTACGCTTCCTCAAGCGCTGGGTGAAAAACCCAAACAATTTCTCGGTTGCGTTCATGGGAGAAACTGATACATCGATTGACCCTTCGACTTCGCTCGATGTTGACCCTGAGCGAAGTCGAGATGTTGAGCTAGATTGAGGATTTTCTCTGTTTTCGCTTGACTTGTTTACGCGGTTTCTTCCTATTGTGGTTCCATCCCGGCAGATAGGTTTGTCGAAACCGCGATCGCGCCATCTTCTTCGCCTGTGAGATCGTCCACAGCTTAACTGGGGGCAAGGGTTTATGAATGGACAACCTGGGCTTACTTCCTGCAATTTCGGACAACACTCGCTCAATAACCGCCGCACACTCGTAAGGATACTTAACTACCTGAATTTCAGCAAACCGCACCACAATCCAGTTCCCTTTCAAGAAAAACTCGTTGCGCCGCTGATCCTTCCCTTGATCTAAGCAATGGTGCGGCTGTAAGGAGCGCCCATCGTAAGGTTCGTCCACTTCGATATCAATCGCGATTCCGCATCCGTAAATAATTTGAAGATCGGCACTATAGACATATTGAGAGTCAGGAATCGGGAACTCTCCCCCAAACGTCACTGGGAAAAATTTTCGCAATGTGTCATAAAATTTCTGCTCACTCACCCCACGTTGAGCGGAGCTTACACCAATCGGACGCATCACTTTTCCTACTAACAATTGTTTGAGTCGCCTCATCCGCTCACCTCCATCGACTTTCGGTTGCTGTGGCGGCGGCTGTTGTGGTGATTGACGCCGTTGCTGTCGCGGTTGAGGTTCTCCCCAAAACCGACTCCAAACACTCTTAATCCACACTAAAATCCGAGCCAATAGACTAGGTTCTGAAGATGGTTGATGTGGACGCGGCGGTTGAGGCTTGATGGAATATCTACTTTTTAATACCTCCTCTCGTTTTGACTCGGAGGCGATAAACTCTCGAATCAAGGGAGGGTAAAGAACAACTGGATAATACATTGGCTTTATCACTGCTTTTCCTTAAACTCACGCTGATCCGGTGACACAACCCAGAGAACACAGTACCCAGAAGTAGCAACGCGATCGCCAACGGTTAACTCAACTCCTAAGTCTTGAACCTCTTTCGTACAGCGACGATTTTTCAAATAATCAGAATTCCACTCAACTAAATTCTCTGCCAACCTCCCCTCTTTACTCTTTGCCCACTTTAAAACTTGGGTATCTTGAGCGCTCAACCCTGCATTTCCCGACTCCCCTAGTAACCAACTCCCAACACCCCCTCCAATCAGAGCCGCTACCGCCGCAGCGACAACAACCCTTAAAATAGGTGCTGACCATAAAGATACTGTGGTGTCTGTCGTTGGTATTGGTTTTGGGGCATCCTCAATTAGCGCCTGAGCAGCACGGGCGATCGCATCTTTTTGACGCTCCACCACCACCGATTCCGTCAGTTCAACCGTCCTCCAAAACTCAGATGCCCAAGTTTTCAGTAATTTTTCTAGAGACTTAGGGGCATCCTCCAACATCACCTCCAGTCTGCCTGTTGCCACCAGCAGAAGGAAAACTGGATCGGTGGGGTCTATACCTGTGGAAAGAACAAGGTGTAAAATCCTGGCACGGTAGGCGTCATCTTTGTCTTCTAATAACCGTTCCAAAAAGCCATCTTCCTGGAGGACTTTCTCTTCAATTTCAGGCACTTTGCACCTCTACATTTCGACTTCGCTCAACGTTTACCCGTTCTTTTTGGAGCAATTCAGTAGATGCGATCGCGGCATAAGCTTTCTTTAGATAGATCGCAATCCGTTGTTTGGACATCATTTTGAGTTTTGACGACGCCATAGCGAACGTGCATTGACTTTTCTTGATATAATCACGCTCAAGCGGAGGAAGTTTAGGTAAGTCAATCACAGGAACACGATATTTATCCACAACCCGGTCTAATATCTCAAATTCCCCAGTTTCCCACTTAGCCCCAGATGCACCAAAATTTCGGACTAGGACATGAGGAAGGCGATTCCCAAAGTGTTTTAAAGACTCTAGAAACAGATCAACTGAGTCATTCTCGCCAGTACAAACGAACCATTTATAAAGCCGAACGCCACACTCACCACCTAATTCCAACAGCTCGTTACGCTCAATCCAGTCTGTCACCACTGGGAAGATTTGAGCAGGCAGATTCACCAAAACCATCTGTTCCATTGCCGTCTCAAAGATAATATCAGCCTTGGCGTCATTGTCTTCCCGTTCACTAAAAAAGGTCTGCTCTTGCTCGGTTGCTTTCGGGGCATAAACCCGTCCCACATCAGGATTAGTCCTGTCAGTATCAATCAAAGCAAACTCAATCTTTTCCGACTGACAATACTCGGCTAACGTCCGAGCAAACATTGACTTACCAATCCCACCCTTCTCTCCATCAATCAAGTGAATGTTTGGCATATTTACCTCCTAAGCAACTTAAAAAAACTCGATAAACTCCCCTGTTTCACTCTTATCTCCGTTCACTTCTGGTGATAAGGATGTATCCGATTTTGAAGTTTTCTGAGAGACAGTAGGAGGGATGTAATGCTCTCTGTGTCTAGGCTTAACTCTCTTATCAACTTCAACACCAAACTGTGAACGTAAATAGTCGGCGTGCTTTTCCAATGCATAAATAGCCTCAGCAGCCAAGCGTTTTCCTTCTGGCTGATCCATATAGGCAAAAGGCATCCAAAATGCACGAAGTGCTTGTAATATCTTCTCTCGCAATGGAATAATAGCGACATTTTCTCGAAGATAACTCAATAATCGTGCATCATAAGAGTGTTCAACAGGTTGACAACGCCACAAAAAATCAACTCGCTTCATGAACCACATTTGTTAAGGGTACATTAGACAATTTCAGTACAGACTGGCGGAAATAAATCAGTAACGAATAGACATCAACTAAGCGTGACCCAAGTCCCTGGCTCAACTCATCAGGGACAACAATATTCCCGTGCCATTGGATTGGCGTAAACTGAAAAAATTCCTTGAACTCAGGAACTAGATAATCAACGGTTCCACCGCAAAGAACAACTTCATCTAATTCACGGGGTAGATGCTCTCTTAGCCAGTTATCAAGCTTGAGGAAATACTCTTTTCGGGAAATCGCGATCGCGTCTCGAATTTGTTCCAATTCGGCACGGCGACATTCTTCATCAGTGGAGCGAACCAAGCGGCGTAGATGCTTGGCTTCAATATTTTCACCAGCCCGAAAAATAGCGGGTACAAGTAAATCCGCTGTCTGTCCGCTAGTCTTTTGAATAACTGCATCAACCATTTGGACAAACCCAAGGTCACTTGTCTTAAATGACCCGATTTCTCCCCGATTAGAAATCAGGATCGATGCATTACGGTATCCTACCATAATCACCGCCAGAACCTCATTCAACAGAGTAGGCTTTTGATTTCGGAAAACCATCATATAAGTAGCACCCCCCTCTGGCTTACAGTTGAAATGAGTTAGCTTAACTCGCAACTCTCCCGAAGGAGTTTGATAGCACTGGAGGGCTTCTCGCAACTGAGACTCCACATTGGCGGCATCTACATATTCTCCCGGTGGCAAGACACAAGCAATCGCAGCATTGAATTTTTTACCAAGATTGAAGCGCCCAGCTGCAACCCAAACCGCCGCTAATGCCTTGGGTATCGCTCTCTCGTACTTTAATTCAGACAATCCAGGCGTTGCGGAAAACCTGTATTGAGCCAGGTATCCAACCGCGTAGTAACGATCACTGTAGCCAACCCAGGCTCTATTCCGTTCTTCTGCTTGCCCCAATCTCTCATTTTCATAAGAGCTTATAAGTCCCTTATCGATGACAACAACCTCTGGCTCCATGCACAGAGTTAAAGGATTCCACTCAGCAGGACTGACCAGGGCTTTTGTTGCCGAACCTCCAAAGTCTATGGCGATGGTCAAATCGGGTAGTGATTTTTTTGCCATTCTTATATGCAAGAATTACAGCACATCAATCGTGCCTCCTCAAACCACTGCAAATATCATCCAAATGGATAAACATTCCTCAATTTCCCTCAAATCCTCCTCAACTCAACTCCTCAAATAACCAAACGGGTGATAATCCGGAGGGTAATCAGAGATATAAACAGGATGTTCAGCACTTCTACAGAAACAATGAACATAGTTTCTTCTAAGTCATTAATAGAGAAAATTCCCTTTAACTTGCTAGCAACAGCAGGAATCGCTGGATTGATAGCAGACGCAATGGTCAACTCATCTATACATCAAATCGCCATACTTGGCGCTACTGGCTTAATCGTAGCCATTCCCTCTGTCCTACCATTACGCCAAAAGTGGACAGTTACCTCAATCGCCTATTTACTTACATCAGGCGTGTTATTTTTTGACACGCTTTCAACACCAGCCAGCGCTCAATTTATGCTTAAGGCTGAAAACTGGATGAAGTCAAATTTTGGTGAAGCCGCCGAAATAATTCCACTAATATTCAACGTTCTAAGAGCCGTATTTGTCATCTATATTGGCTATTCCTTATTCCAGGTAATTAATGCTGGGAGACAAGACGAGGATTGGAAATCGATGGCGAGACAACCCTTGATGGTATTGGTCTCTGTGACCATCGCCGATGTGCTTACCGGGATGATTATTGGTGGATAATAAACCCAGAAAAGTCAATCAATCCCTCGACCAACAGCCCAAACTTTTTGGCTTACCATCAGAGCAAATAATTCCCTGGGCAGTTATCGCCGGAGTTTCTTATTACCTGTTCAAGATTTTGCTCAAGCTATCTTGGATTTGGGTAATAGTTGCAGCAGGTTGGGGAATTAGCACCTTCTGGATATTAACAGGAAGTAAAGCTTGGCGATTCTTGTCTAAATTCCAAAAAACTCCTAACTGGATTCGGGTTGTAGTTTGTTATCGCAGCATAAAAAATGTGAAACACTGAGCGAAGTCGAAATGTCAAACGCCAACACAAAACGAAAAACCGTTAACAACGGTGTCAAGAAACAGAAACTAACCCCTGTTGAAGGGGAATTTCAGTTACTTTCCCTATTAAAAATAAACTTACAGGGCAAAGAAGTAGGAGCTTGCATTCTGAAAAAAGGAGAAGCCAATTATACAATCCAGTTTGCCTTTACAACAAAGGGAATTCACACAACCCTAAGGCAAGAGGCAATTGACCCCATATTTGATGCTATTGAAGCTGGATTGAAAGACCTACCTGATGGTGAATCTCTAACCATTCAACTTGGTTCCTTCACGGATGATAGTTCCCGACAGCGCGACTTAGACCAGCTCATCAGTAAAGTTAACTCATCCGAATTAAAGTTTCTCCTAATGGGGGAAAAAGCCCGAATTCAGGAACTTACCCGCACTGGAATCCGTAAACCCAAACGATTACTGCTATTTTGCACTTATACCATTGAGCAAGGAGGGGAGGGAACCAAAGACATTATTGAGAAGGCGATCGCCAAATTAGAACGGTACTGGAAAACCTTCACCGGGGAGATAGAGCAAGTCCAGTTTATGCAGATAGAGCAACTGTTAAATTCTGCATTTACCGATGGATATCAAAACTGGGAACAGTTAATCTCAAACAAGATGGGATTGGACATTCGCCCTCTCAAAGTCGAGGAAATCTGGCAGGTTTTGTGGCAGAGATTCAATTACACCCAGCCCCGCGACTTACCGTCCTACGCCATCCTAGATGAAAACGGACTTAGCGAACAAATCAACTCTGACATTCACCCACTGTCCTTATTAATGGAATCCGAATCCTCCATCCCTGTTGCAGATAGGCGCTGGATTCACGTTAATGGCAAATACATTGGTATTCTGACCTTCATCGACAAGCCCGGTGGTTGGGCTTCTAAAAACGCTCAGATGCGGTATCTATGGGAAATTGTCGCCCGCGATCGCATCTTCGACACTGAGATTTACTGCCAACTCAGCAAAGCCAATCCCACACTGATCAAAGACAAAATGCAGTCACTGACCAAGCAAGCAAATGTGGCGGCACGGTTAGCGGGACAGAACAATTCTATCGATGTCAAATCCCAGCTCAACATCAAAAAGACTGTCGAAGCACAAGCAGAACTGTATGAGGGCGCAGTTCCCCTGCACCTAGGACTAACCTTTCTTATCTACCGCGACACGGTAGAGGAGTTAGACGATGCCTGCCGTTACCTGTCCTCTTTATTCATGCGTCCCGCGTGGGTTGATAGAGAAATTGAATACCCGTGGCGGATATGGTTACAAACCTTCCCACTGCGATGGGAAAAACTACTAGCGAAACCCTATGAAAGAAGGAAGATTTACCTATCTGGGGAAGCTCCAGGATTTATGCCGTTGGTTATTCCCCGACCTTGCGATAAGACGGGATTCGAGCTAATCGCCGCCGAGGGTGGAACCCCCATTTTCCTAGACTTGTTCACCCGACATAAGAACTTAGCCCTATTCGGCACAACCCGGTCAGGAAAATCAGTGATCGCCGCTGGCATTCTCACTCAAGCCCTTGCCCACGGAATGCCCATCTCATCCATGGACTATCCCAAAGCCGACGGCTCATCAACGTTCAGCGATTATACCCGATTTATGGACGGGGCATATTTTGACATCGGGAAAGAATCATCCAACCTGTTTGAGTTACCCAACCTCAAAGGATTAGACCCGAAACTCCAATCTGAGCGCTTCGATGACTATAAAGATTTCCTGCTAGAGGCACTCATGACCATGGTGCTAGGAGCCAAACAGTCTGGGGTTGAGCGCACTTATGCCGATACCGTAAGGTCTATCCTTACTTTGGCAATGGAAGCATTCTTTAGTGATGTACAGATTCGCGATCGCTATGCCAAAGCTAATGTCGCTGGAATCAACACCCCGGAATGGGCATTAATGCCCATTCTAGCCGATTTCGTAGACTACTGCTCAATTGAACGGTTGCGAATAGCATCAGCCTCTCCTGACATTCTCAAAGCGTTAGAACAGGTCAAATTACGCCTACGATTTTGGCTTAATTCCAGGGTTGGGAAAGCCATATCCCAGCCATCCACATTCCGTGCCGATGCTCAGTTATTAGTGTTTGCCCTACGGAACCTATCCAATGATGAAGATGCCGCCATTCTATCACTAGCCGTTTACTCAGCGGCATTACGGCGTTCCTTAGCCGCACCCTCGTCCATCTTTTTCATTGATGAAAGCCCCATCTTATTTGAATATGAAACCATCGCTGCACTGGTAGGCAGACTCTGCGCCAACGGTGCTAAATCGGGCATCCGGGTAATCCTTTCAGCTCAAGATCCGGACACCATTTCCAAATCCCCCAGCGCCGCCAAAATTTTCCAAAATATGTCCACGCGGTTAGTGGGACGCATCCAACCCACTGCCATCGACAGCTTTGTCAATATCTTGAAATACCCCAGGGAGGTGATATCCCATAATGCCACCGAAGCCTTTTTTCCCAAGAAAGAAGGAATCTACAGCCAATGGTTACTAGACGACGGCGGGACTTACACCTACTGTCGCTTCTATCCCGGCTATCCCCTACTGGCGGCGGTGGCTAACAATCCAGACGAATCACAGCAACGTTCTGAAGCTCTAGCCAAATACCCAGACAACCAACTTAGGGGAATGGCAGAGTTTTCCAGGCAACTCGTTCAATCTATTAAGGCATCCTAGTCATGAAAAAGAAACTATCAGTCATTGCAATCGCATTATCACTTACATTTTCTGGCTCTCCCGCTTTAGCTACATCCGATTCCAACCCACTCAGTAACTTACTCTTACAGCTCAATCAACAAATCGAAAACGTCACCTCATTTATAGAGGAACAGGTTTCAGCCGTTAGTGACGGGTTCTCAGAACTCCTGGAAAACGCCGGGACTGACTTACAAGCCGCCATTGACGGAGCCATTGGACAGATGGGTATCCCGGATCTTGAGGAAGTCCGCACCGAAATAGAGGGATCGGTTGGTGCTGAACTTAACGCCTCTGACATTGGCAATGAGATAGATCGCCAAGTCACCCGTGCGATCGCATCTGGCACACTCAGCAGTGAAGGACAAGACCAGACTTTACGAAAACTACAACAGACTCAAGCCTCTGTCCAGCAGGTTGAGCAAGCTAACCAAACCGCCCAAACCGCCGTCGCGTCCCAAGATGTATTAAAGCAAATCGCTGCCCAAAATGCTCAAAATGCCGCCATTCTGGGAACGCTGCAAGCTGAAACCACTCAGAACGCGATGAGAGCCGACATTGCTAACACCAACTTGGCGAACATCTCCAGTTCGGTGGATGAGCAAAAAGCGGCACAGCAAAAGGAACGCTCTGGAGCCGGATTATCAACTTTGAGAACCACATCACTTGCAGGGTTGTTTTAACTCATCATGTTAATTCTTGCCGACACATCCCAAGCTGCATCCCAAATCTTACAGGAAGGACAGAATGCTCAATCTGCAATCGCCGCCGCGATGGACGGGCTGTGGGATGAGGTTTTAGGCGGCGGACTTTATCTGGCATTGGTTCAACTTAGTCTATTGTTTGCAGTCGGAACCTTGGTTCTGTTCATGGTGCAATGGAGCCAAGCCGTTCTTAATGATGACGAGCGCAAACCCATGACTGATTTAATCTTTCCGGTCATTGTAGTCGTCTTACTGGCAAACAATGGGGCGGTACTGGCAGATACTACAAAAGCGTTTCGGGGCATCATTAACCAAACCAACGAAACCCTACTATCAAGTGTGTCGGCATCAGTATCCTTGCAAGAAGCTTATCAATCAGTAGTCGGAGAGATAGGAGCGCAATCCGCTATTGAGTCATTAGCGAGTAACTGCCAAACAATTGCCGAACCCACCGCCCAACAGAACTGCTTAACAGACGCCGCAGCCCAGGCGCAAAGTTTAGCCGATCAGATGCAAGCTCCCCCATCGAATTGGTTTAGTCGATTTATGGACGGGGTTAAAGATCCAGTTGGTGCTGGAGTAAGTGCGATCGCCTCCACCATTCAATTAGCCATAAGAGGCTGGATCATCGCCTTTGGTATCGCCTTCCAGTGGACAGTAGAAATCAGTCTTTTACTAACTGGCTTAATCGGTCCGGTTGCGGTAGGTCTTTCCCTTCTCCCCGTACAAGCCAAAGCCATTTATAGCTGGCTAATTGGGTTTTTCAGTGTGGGCATGGTCAAGATTTACTTTAACGTCATCGTCGGTTTGGTGGCAACGATGGTGGTTAACGCTGGGGAAAATGACCCGATGATTTTCGCCTTTGCCACCGGACTACTCTCACCCATCCTGGCAATGATTTTAGCGGCTGGTGGGGGTATGGCGGTGTTCAACTCCATCCCCAAAATTACTCAAACTATTGCCAATCGAATACCAGACGCAAACTTCATGCCTGACGAAATCAAAATCAAGATATAGCCATGCAAATCCTCAAACTTAAGCATACACAAAGAGATACTCTTGGAATTTTCGTCATCATTTCCATTGGGTTGCAAGGGTTAGTTTTGCTCGTCGCCATCCTGCTTTACGGCAACTATAATCGACTCGCGAATAAACCCCCACCTTCCTTAGTGCAGTTAGCCGATGGGCAAACCGTTGCGGCTGCACCATTGGCAAATAAAGAGCGATCGCCTGAAGTAATCAAACGCTTTACCAAGGATACCCTAACTTCATTGATGAGTTGGTCTGGGGAGCTACCGTCACCTGATGGCACAGCTAAAACCATACCCGATGAAGGAATACAACTAAAAACAGCAAGGGGAAAAATTACCACTCCTGCATACAATACCAGCTTTGCCCTATCTGAAGACTTCCGCAAAGAATTCCTCATAAAACTTGCCGAACTAACACCTCAAAGTGTTTTTGGCGGCACAACCAAAGTCGTATTAGTCCCATTAGAGATACAATCCCCCACCAAAATTGATGAGGGCAAGTGGAAGGTCGTTATTGTCGCAAACTTAGCGGTGTTTTCCCAAAACAGCCTAGGCGACGTTATCCCCTTCAATAAAGAGGTTTATTTACAAGCGGTAGAAGCCCCTAGTTACAAAGACTTTCACAGTTCGGATCGTACCGCCACTCGCATCGCCCAAGCCAGGGCAAGCGGCTTAGAAATTTACACAATTCGCGATTTAACGGAGTAACCACAAATAGTGAGCGAAGTCGAACTATGAACACCAGCGATGAAAACCAATTCACAGAGTTGAGAGAACTTGAGTCAGAACCCACCGATAACCCTACTGATCAATCTGAACTTGCTTTTCTTGCCGGATTTGAACCGGAACCTACCCCCACTGATAATCCTATTGACCAAGCCGAGTTATTTGACCCAATCCCCGACCCTCACGAGGTTAAAACCAAACCCACCCTAGCTGGCAACCCTTACGCCAAAGCCGGGTTAGTGGGAGCAGCCTTAATGGTGGTATTTGGTATTGGCGGATTCTTTGCGGCTCAATTAGCCGGGGTAGACATCAAAAAAGCTCCATCACTGGTACAGGAGAAAGCTCCCGAAACAACCCAATTAGTCAAAAAAGCGGAAGCTACAGAGGTTGGTGAACTCAAGACACAACTAGCGATCGCGTCCCAAGAACGCCAGCTAAAGGCAGTAGAAGAGTCCAAAAAACCGAGGGTTAGTGCCACTAAGCCGACACCAAAACCTGAACCCGAACCACCCAGACCTACCCCCAAGTCCACACCATCACCACCACCGCCACCGCCGCCATCACCACCTAGAAAAACCGTTTATGTTCCACCACCAAGACAGGTTACACCACCGCCGCCACCAACGGTTAAACCGTTACCCAAACCGTTGCCCGAACCACCCCCCATAAGGGTAGTTCCTCCAAGCCCACCTCCAAGCCCGCCAGAACCCGACCCGGAAACCAAGCCGGAGCCAGAGACCGATTCAGAGACCGATTGGCAGACTCTAGCGATGGTTGGTAGTTACGGAAGCGGTTTAACTATCTCCACCACACCCTCAACCCTAATAGCTCAAGCCGATGTAAGTACAAAGTCAAGCATTACATTCCAAACAGGTCAAATGGCGTCAGCCGAAACTGTCACACCAATAATCTGCATTTCTAACCAACGATTTATCGCTGAACTAACCGAACCGATGACCAACCGCAACGGTTGGGAACTCTTACCAGCGGGAACCCAAATAACCATGACCTGTGAATCGGTAGAGGAAAACGGCATGGTGACGTTAAACGCGATCGCGATTTCCAACAACGAAGCTGAATATCCTATTCCAGAAGGAGCTGTCAGTATCCGAGGTGAGGATGGACAACCGCTTATTGCCGAAAGCTACAACAACCACAGGGGTGAAATAGCTAAGCGAGATCGCACTCTTTTCATCACTGGTGCATTGTCTAGAGTTGGTGAAGTTTTGAACGAACCCGAATCCTCGTCATCCGTAGTTACAAACGGTGGAACTTCTCAAACCAGTAGCACGGTAACCTCCTCTGATCCTGATATTTTAGGTGCAATTTTAGAGGGCGGATTTGAACCGTTAACTGAGCAAATTGCCGCCAGGAATGAACAACGGCTAGAGGCGTTACTCTCTCAAGAAACCATCTGGTATCTTTCCGCCAAAACCCAACTCCAGATATTTATCAACCAATCCTTTAGTTTATGATCACAAATCCCAAAATCAACGCAATAGTAGCAGCTATTCTTATTCTGGCTGGACTGTCTCAACCGAACGCTATTGCCGAAGAGTTGCCCAAAATTACCGAAAACAACACAAACACTCCAATCACTGATATTGAATTAGCTTATGGCTATGGTGTCACCATTAATTTCACGCCAGTCGGTGAAACGATTACCAATATCTGGATTGACAATCCCTCATTTGTCACAGTCACCGTAGATGGGTGTTTAACGGGACTATCTGTAGATGAATGTGGTGAAAACGAAGGAGCAAGCCTACTGCATTTACGGCGCATTCAAGACCTTGATCTACCTCAACTACCCAAAACTCAAGGAACGTTAATGACCGTTGTCACCACATCAACAGAAGGCGTCAGGGTTTATCTATTCAATATCACCAAAGCTGACCGAGTTTCAACAGTAAACCTAATCATCGACATTGTAGAATAACCATGAAAAATCCAATCGTACTCGCTATTATCTCCATCGTTGCAACCAGTTCAACAGCCTTTGCTATTCCCACAACCGAATGGGGAGGAGCAAAAATCCCCGACTGGACTCAAGTATCATTCTCTGAATTACCACCCATTCATAAAGATGGAGCCTTTCAATCCACAGCCGAAATTGACAACATGGCAGGATATGAAATGGGGCGAACCTGGAGCCAAGGAAATACCCCCGATGAATTTCTGAAGCTAGGGGATTTTAGTACATCATTCAAACTACAAAACTTTTCTATTGACGAGATCGCCTCTCTTACCGGAATTGACCTAAAATCCATAGTCTTAGAGGAGTTCGGCACAATCGCTGACCAGTCCATTGAAGCGTTAGCAAGTGCCATCCCCGAACTAAAGAACATGACCATCGGTTCAATCCTACCGATTAACGACCTTTTAACCGCCACACTTGGGGCAACCTTTGACCCTAACCAAACTATCGGGGAACTGCTAACCAAATCACCAATGGCGGGTGAACTTAAACTGGGAGAAATTGACTTATCCGCTTATGACCTGGAAAGCATTCCCGGCATCACCGAAACCCCCATCGGTAATTTTGAGAACTGGGAAAACTCATTTATAGAGGAAATTCCTGGCTTGAGTGAGGTTCCCTTCTCCGAATTTCCCGGAGGTATAGCAGGTACGGGAACCGATGTTGGTACGGCTGATTTAATCCTCAAAAACGTTGAGGGTAATCGCACCCGCACTATCTCTGGCAGTGACAAAGAAGGGTTCACCGTTCCTTGTAAGGAAAATTGCGCTCATGTTGAACTCAATGGGAGTCAGAAGCTGGCGGGGCGGCAATGGATATCCGGTCAATTTCAAGAAGTCCGGGGCGGATTTGGCATTTTAGGTCAAACCAACGGAGGAAAAGAACCGACAGGAATTCACCCCTTTGGTGAGGGTTTCAAGGTCGTGTTGTGGGAGGTGAACGATACTGAAAACTCGGTCAGCACCATGCTGTTCTTTCGAGTATGCAAACGAGGGACACCTGATCTGGGTTGTACCCCCTACTTTATCGGTGGGGTTCCCTTCATGACCTTTGATGAAACCATGCCCATGTTCTTGGGAAAAGTTGAGGAACTACCCAACAATCCCCTACAAACTCCTACAAACCTAACATCAACCAACAATCCCCTACAAACTCCTACAAACCTAACATCAACCAACAATCCCCTACAAACTCCTACAAGCACATTCATTCAGCCCACAGGAGATTATGCAGCTCCTATAAACACAGATGCCATGTTTGCCGCTTTAGAAAGCATCGAGGGAAAGTACAATTCCGTTGGAAAATGGACGTGTGACAGCAAAGGAAACTGCGGACGGGGATTGGGAGCTTTCCAGTACATGAGTTATCGCCCTGACGTGCAATCGCTTATCAGTGGAAAACCGGGTGGAGCAGAATTCCTCACTAAAATTGACAGCCAAAAAGCAGTAACAGGAGACGAGCTTCTACTATATTTCTCTCCAGAAGACCAACACACCTTGTTTGAGAATGATATCAACAATCTAGCCAATATTGCATCCCAGCAGATAGATCCGATTACGGGTTTACCGTTTGAGGGAGACAGGTTAGTGGAGCGTATCGCCCAGATGCATTTTGGCGGAATCAACATTCCCATCGACTCCAACGCTAGCGATATCAATGGAACTTACACCGTTAAGACTTACGGGGAACAAGTTCGTCAAGTTTACCGCACCTACGAAGATTAAGCCGAAGTTCAAAAGCTCAGGCTTCTACTAAGTAAGCCTGAGTAGTTGACAAACATATCTAGTCGAAATGAAAAGTAAACTCGCCCTTTATAATAAAATTCCCATCTACATTCAAGTTACTATAGGCATTTTCCTCCTTACTGGAATAGGATTAGCCGAAAGACTTTTACGCCACCCACAGCCACAGCAATGGAAAAACGCTTCCAAAATCATTGATTCTGGACTATTAACGAAGATCGCCCAAGATAACACGACGGATAACATAAACCCAGAAACCATCAAGGCAATGAGTTTGGGTGATGGCATTTATCTAATTGACTTTAATACTCCCCAATTGTGTGGACGGGCTGGGTGTTTGTACGTGGCGTACACAAAACAGGGCGATCGCATCTTCAACCTCATTCTTCAACCCCAGTCCGATTTATTCAGACTCAACTCATCTGATCCAACCCGCACCTGCCTAAACATCCGGCAACCCAAAGGAAACCAAACCCTAATTCATACCTATTGCCATGAAGGTGACAAATTCATCAAAACCATCACTTCAGCTACGAACTGAAATCGCCCAAGCCCCTATCCCTCAAATTGACACCAAGCAGATTATTGAATTTGCCAGAAGCCCTAACGGAACCCTGCTGATTATCGCAGCCATTGGATTCGGCATAATGCAGATTATGTCAGGCAATGACAGCAAAAAAGGTAAAATTGCTACCTCGTTCTGGGGTGGAGCCAAAGAAAAAACCACCGCTAAAAAGAAAGCCCTTAAGCAGATTAAATCACCCCAGCGCAATGACGCAGCGCTTTACATCGGGATGCCCCCTGATATCCGTAAAAAGCTTAATACCCAATGGCTTACCCAGGGACTAATCAGCGCCAAAGAAGCCAAGAAGAAACCACCCAAAACGCCCACACTTTACCTCCCTGATGTGCAGCGGGGGACAGCGGTGATTGGGGCGGCGGGTTCGGGCAAAACCTTTTCGGTAATTGACCCGATGATTCGGTCAGCGCTAGACCAAGGTTTCCCCGCGTGCATCTATGATTTTAAGTATCCCGCCCAAGCCAAACGTGCCGTCCCTTATGCCCTCAAACGCGGCTACACAGTCAGGATTTTTGCCCCTGGATTCCCGGAGTCCGACACCTGTAACCCATTGGATCTGATTCGCAATGAGGAAGATGCCATCGCCGCCGGACAACTGGCACAGGTGATCAACCGTAACATCGGTGGAGCCAGGGACGGGGGATTCTTTGAAGATGCCGGGGACGCACTCACCGAGGGCATATTCCTGCTAACTAAGGCAGTAGAGACATTAACTGGAAGTCGGGAATATTGTGACTTAATGATGGCACAGGCAATCCTTTCTCTGCCCGGTTTACCCGCCCGGTTAGAAGCCGCCCTCCCAAGGCTTAACGTTTGGACAACTCGACCCCTCACCCAGCTTATCAGCGTTAAGGACTCTGAGAAAACCGCCGCCAGTATTATTGGCACAGCCCAGAAAACCTTTGGACGGTTCCTTAAAAAAGACTTTGTTGGTGCATTTTGCGGTCAAACATCTCTACCGTTAGACCTTGACGGCAAACAGTTAATTATATTCGGATTAGACCGAAATAATCGAGATATTGTTAGTCCATTACTGGCGGCAATATTACACATGGTGGTTACCCGTAACGTCTCCCGGACTACCCCTCGCCACGACCCATTAGTAACAATATTAGATGAGCTTCCTACAATGTATTTACCCCAGTTAGTTAACTGGTTAAATGAGAATAGAGAGGACGGGTTTTGTGGTATTTTGGGCTTTCAAAATATCAGCCAACTTGAGCATAAATACGGCAAAGAAATCGCCCGTGCCGTCTTTGGTGGCTGTGCCACTAAATTTATTTTTAACCCACAAGATCCGGAGTCAGCTAAAATATTTTCTGACCTGTTAGGAGAAGTTGAAGTTGAGTATAAGTCAAAATCGAAATCCACCAGCAAAGGTAGCACAACTAAATCGATATCAGACCAAAAACAGAAGAAAGAATTAATGGAAGCCGCTGCATTTGGCAAGCTGGGAACGGGACGGGCGGTCATTCTTAACCCAGCCCATAAGCGCTCTGACGAAAGTTACATCCCTTTACTACAACAAGTCAAAGTCCCCAAGGCTGACATCACCGAGCAGAAATGGGCAGAGGGACAATGGGACAGAATCAGAGAACGGTTTATCCAAGCCAATAACAATTTAATTTCTGATGAGGAGCGCTCGCGCCAGCTAGAAGAGCGGCGTAATTTAGCAGAGGAATTATTTCCTCTGCCAGAAGGTTCAGATAGCGAAATGTTTTAACATAGAGAATGAATTAAAATGGCAATTCCATTACATGAAAGCCCTGAACAAAAAAGAGCCGTTGGTCAAATGATTGATCAAACTCTAGACTTTATCAATTCAATTGAACAAATCAAACTACCACGTATAGTGATCGAGCGGGATAAGGGGATAACCTATGATTCCCAAGACCCAGATAAGCAAACCATTGATGATCAGACCTTCAAAGACTTGGCTAAGGTTAGACGCGCACCCCAAGGGTCACAAGTTGAAGGTGTCAGCAATATCAAGGTTTCCGTCAATGCCCAAGTAAAATTAGAGTGCAAAGATGGTCAAGTTACCACCAACCAAGAGGTTAAAATTCAACTTGATGTTACGGCAACCGTTGGCACACCTGAACGAGCTGAACATACCCCCAGTCACACACCTGAACAATCTAAACACATTCCTAATCGTACAACCGAACAATCCAAGCACACCTCTAATCGCACACCTAAGCCTGAACAAACCAACGCCCCAAAATTAAGCTCAAAGGAAGCCTCTACGCCTACAAAACCTTCCTCACGATCTAGCCCTCGCAGTACCCAATCAACTAAAGAAAATACTGCCAGTGCTGGTGTTGGTAATAAAAAGGAAAAAACCGTAGATGAGCGCGTTGAGAAGTTAACGAAAAGCATTCAAGAATATGCCCACAGAGCAGGCAAAGATGTTGGGGTTAAAGGCAAAGTCTACAACTGGTCAGCAACTCCAGACGGCAAAATCAAGATTGAGAAAAATGGCGAAACAGTTTTAGAGCGTACCGACGGCAAGACCACACACAAACTATCTAAGAGCGACCTTGACCACTTTGAAAAAGCCATGAAGAGAGTAGTTAAAAGAGAGAGGCAGTCGGGACGCTAATTGGGTCAGTTTTAAGCGCAATTTAACCCCTGGAATTTTGACCGCTTCGCTCGATTTCCCGCTACCAGAACGCGCCACAAAGTAAACGGTTGCGATAGTAGGTTAACCCAGGCGCGTCTGGCAGTCCGCAAAAGCCGGGAAATCGCAAAATTCCTTCATTTTCATTTGGCTCATGTTTAAGTTAACCATTCATTCACAACTCAAAATCCATAAATCTCTTGCCGTCTCCTTGCCTGTCATTGAAAGAGCCAACGTAATCAAAGCTATTGATGCACAATACTTTTGGAATTTGACCACTCCTGGCATTATCCAGTTAGAATCAGGGAAAACAATTCAGGATCTCGCCGGGACACCCCTGCAAAGAGCTAAGAATGCGATCGCATTTATTTGTGATTGTCCCAATCCAGGCTTATTCATTCTAGAAAATATTCCGGAACTCATAGCCTCCCAAGCCAATGCTCCTGAACAAGAGGAACTCATCGCCCATTTAATCAACACAGCTTGTAGCCTTCTCAACCAAGACGACAAGTTTATGGTCATTCTGGACATCCATGAAATCGGATTGCCTGAGACCTTGCGATCGCTTATTCCTTCCTTCACTTATCCCTTACCTGACGCCAAAGAGATTGGCGAAATTTTACCCCAAAACACACCCGAATTACAACTTATCTGTGCTGGTTTAACTGTAGAAGAAATTAAAACCGGGCTACGACGCATTACCCAGGTGGCTGAGCGGCGTCGAAGCCAGGACGACGACCCAGCTACCGTTCTGCTCGATTACAAGATAGAACGCCTCAAAGCATTAGGACTTGATTTTATCCCCAAACCCACCATTGGTGAATTTGGGGGACTCGATAGAATCAAAACCGGGATTGAACAAGTACGGGTAGAATTTCTGGAAGTAGCCCGAAACTACAACATCCCCTATCCTAAAGGCTGGTTGCTAGCGGGTGTACCGGGGACGGGTAAAACCTTCTGCTCCCAGATATGTGCGAGGGAGCTGGGATTCCCCCTTATCAGTGTTGGGGCAGACGTAGTCAAGGGCGGCGGCGCTGCATTTCTCAAACGGTTACTGACCCGGATTGAAGCCTGCTCACCAGCGGTGTGTTTTTTTGATGAGTTCGATAAGTTTTTTGCCGCCGATTCAAAGAGTGGGGAAGATAAACAGTCCAAGCAGATATTGGGTATTTTACTAACCTGGCTCCAGGAAAAACGGACACCCACGTTCGTGATTGCCACCCTTAACCGCCTAGACGCACTGCCACCGGAGTTAACCCGTGCCGGACGTTTTGATAAAATCTACTATGTGGGATTCCCTCAGTCCAACGAACGCAAAGAAATCTTTCAGCTTCACGCCTCCCGATTTGACCCCCGCTTCCAATCCGATGAGACTTGTCCTTTGACCCACTCCGACTGGATGATACTATTGGGGAAAACTCAAAACTGCACCGGGGCAGAAATCCGCGCCATCGTCGAAGGCGCCGCCAGAGAAGTCTTTCACCGCCTTTACCAAGACATTGGCTCGGATTTAGAGTACCACGACTCACTACCCCCGATTGAATTAAGTCTTGAGCAGTTGTTGCATTCTCGCTCTGAAATCACCTCATTATTTAGCCGTGACCCTGAGCGGGTGTTGGCGATGGAGAATCGGGCAAAATATGTAGCCGTTGAAGCCAGTTCACCGGATACTTCTAGTTTTGCGCCACCCCTGACATCCTATTGGGGGGATTAAGGGAAATCCCCTAGAACCAGAACCCCACTCACTCAGTTCTAGGGGAAAGTAGAAAATCCCCTAGAACTAAAATCCGACCTTTGTGGGCGATAATTAGTTTCTAGAACCTCCCTTTGGATAAGTAAATGAGCCATGAGAGCCAGAGGACGATTGCGACTGACAACCTGATCCTTGACCAACCGCTGCCCCTGACGATTCACCCGGCGGCGGTGTATCTGTCGAGTCTGTCTGAGGGGTCAAGGGCGACGATGAAGCAGTCTCTGGATGCGATCGCTTCTTTGTTAACTAATGGTTCGGGTGATGCTTATACTCTAAATTGGGCAGGGTTGAGATATCAGCACACAGCGGCGGTGAGGGCGGCGCTTTTGGAGCGGTATTCTCCGGCGACGGCTCAAAAGATGATGTGTGCGTTAAGACGGGTGTTGAGGGAGGCGCGGAAGTTGGGACTTATGGATGCTGAAGGTTATGCACAGGCGGTGGAATTGCCGTCGATAAAATCGAGTAAGAATCTTCGGGGTCGCGCTTTGACGGGTGATGAGATTGCGGCGCTGATGGGTGTTTGTGAGAGGGATGGGACGGCTCAAGGGGTGAGGGATGCGGCGCTGATTGCGATTTTGCGCGGGGCTGGATTGCGTCGGGCTGAGGCGGTGAATCTGGATTTGAGGGATTTTAGTCGGGAGACGGGGCGTCTGGAGGTGAGGAGGGGGAAGGGGGAGAAGGATCGGTTGGTGTATTTGCCGGAAGGGGCGATTGGGTTTGTGGAGCGTTGGCTGACAATTAGGGGACGGAAACCGGGAGCGCTGCTGTGTCCGATTCGTAAGGGGGGAATGGTGCAGCTGCGGCGGATGACTCCCCAGGCGGTGTTGTTGATTGTGCAGAAACGAGCAACGGAGGCGGGGGTGAAATCCTTTAGTCCTCATGATTTTAGGCGCACGTTTTGCTCGGATTTGTTGGATGCTGGGGTGGATATTGTTACGGTGCAGAAGTTGGCGGGTCATGCGTCCCCGGTGACGACGGCGAAGTATGACCGACGCGGGGAGGATGTGAAGCGACGGGCGGTGCAACGTTTGGAGTTTTGATATATTATTAAATCCTTATTAGATTAATGCTGTAGCTGCGATCGCGATTTTACTCAAAACCTGAAACGCTGTCGGGGGTAAAGGCGACAGATTCACCAGCGGGGAAGAATTGGCACATTCAGAATCCGAGTCAGATGAAAGTTCTGAGGATATGGGAGAAGTTGCTCAAACGACCATTTACCTGCGAATCGGAAAAACCTCGACAAGCCAAGATACTCGTTCTATGATGTGGATAAGCTGATTTTTGACGGGACGAAGCGGGGGCGAAAAACCCGGTTTGCCGTCAAAACGCTAGGAACCTTGAAAATTAAAGATTTCAGCCGTTTTTTGGAAAGGGCAAAAAAAGCAAAAAGTCCATTCCAGCGCTTGGATTTCGTCAGCCGTCAAAATTGGCTGTGGGAGTCCCGGCTAGAAAGGGTTTCAGAGGACAGGGTTTCCTACTAATGACTCCCCGCAAGGGGATTGAAACTGGTGCGAAGTTCTAATCCAGCAATATGAGGCACTCCCCCAAGTGCTTGAAAAACTACGTCCATAGCAGTAAAATGAGGCGATTAACAGCAGAACCTAGAAAACTGCATAGTAAAATACTGTAATCCACGTTATCGACACCAGTCGGCAAATCGCTGAAACCCTATAATTTCCGTTAGGTGGTGTCGATGCCTTACAGGGAGGGAGTTTGAGCGATGTATCTCAAAGGACTTTGGGTAAGATATAGCCGAGTTTTATCGGTGGTGTCAATTTGGCGGCTGAAACCCAGTCCCCGTAAGGTCTCCTGAGCGAACTCTTTCCAAACACACTTCCCCGAGAGGGGATGGAAACACTCTATTTTCCCTTTCGAAAGTTTTTGCAATTTTTCCTTTCCAAACACACTTCCCCGAGAGGGGATGGAAACTTTAAGATGACGGGCTATAGCCCCTTCTTGCATTTTTCTTTCCAAACACACTTCCCCGAGAGGGGATGGAAACCAACCTTGAGGTACTTCAAGCCAAAACTGTCCGTCCTTTCCAAACACACTTCCCCGAGAGGGGATGGAAACCGCAACTCCAACCTGCAGATTCTGCAGATTCGATCTGACTTTCCAAACACACTTCCCCGAGAGGGGATGGAAACCTCGCATCGAGAAAGTATTTCTGTAGCCAAAATGACGCTTTCCAAACACACTTCCCCGAGAGGGGATGGAAACGTTGACCAGGACATCAGAGGTTCCTTGAAGCTGATAATGCTCCTTCCAAACACACTTCCCCGAGAGGGGATGGAAACGCTGCGATAAGCCCCAGCAAAGAACAAACGGAAGCTTCTTTCCAAACACACTTCCCCGAGAGGGGATGGAAACCCATACACTTCCCCAAAAGGGGACGAGAACTTTTTCGTGATCCATAAAAGGGGACGGAAACTTTTTTCGTGATCTATTCGGAGGAAGTCTTTCACTAACTTTCCAAAAACTTCCCCGAAAGGGGACGGAAACTCTACACCGAGCCAAAGTCTTACAGTTCAACTAATGACCAACTGCCGATCGCCCTTTAAAAACCAGTGTCAAAAAACTAACAAGCAGTAAGCAGACCCAATATCAAATTGTTGTCACAGTGACATAAGAACAGATTATCGAGAAATTCGGCGATCGCGGGAAATCTACCCAAGCAAAACTTATAAATCTCAATAATCCCAAAGCGATAAACCAGGCTACGCGGTGCCCTGGTATGACGCTGGACTGAAAAGGCGGAAAGTGTTGTTAAACCGTTGTTTCGTGGTTAAAAGTAGCCGTCACCGGGAAAAGATTACTCAAAAGTGATAACCCGTGAAAAATCCGAGGGCGATCGCAGTCTATCATTGAATCGTCCCTAAGTAAAACTACTAACTGGTAAGGGTTACGGTAGCGCCAGGGCTTGAAGCTATCACCTGCAAGTTATCAGCCGCGAGAGGAAAGAATTGAACAGGGGGAACGCGATCGCTACTTTACCCGAAACCTGAAACGCTGTCGGGTTGGGGTTTTTACGGGTTGCGGGAAGGAGTGCGCGATGGTTTTAGGGAGGTTGACGGCGATTAAACCTCAAATCGGATGAGTTGGAAACGATACCCTCGACACCACAAAGAACAAGCAGTATAATGAGGCGATTAACGGCAGAACCTAGAAAACTGCATAGTAGAGTACGTTAATTCAGCGTATCTACACACCTCGCCCAATGGCTGAAACCCCTATTTTTCCGTTGAGGTGTGTCGATAGCCCTCTGGGTAAGGGTTTTGAGCGATGGAATCCTGAGATTTTTGTCAATAAGCGTCAATTAATTGAGAATCGAAAAAGGTGTGTCGATTCGACGGCTGAAACCCAGTCTCCGTAAGGCTTCCTGAGCGAACTCTTTCCAAACACACTTCCCCGCGAGGGGATGGAAACCAAAATAACACCATTTTTGACTAATACTGTGAAAGTCCTTTCCAAACACACTTCCCCGAAAGGGGACGGAAACGATACAAGACAATCAACTCCTGTCACTTGAACCATAAGGTGTCCAAACTGGAAGCATAAGTTGTCCGTTTTCTTTAGCTGTAACCCTCATTCCTTCGTAGGAGAGAAAGCAACAATCAGACTTGACACCTGCTGAGTCCTAATCCTTAACTTTCAGCCTTGCCCGTTTAGCATAAGTTTTCACCGTTTCATAAGGCATTTGCAACTCATCAGCTATTGCAACCAAAGACTCTCCTGTCTCCTGCCTTGCTAAAATAGTGGCTTGAGTCAGGCAAACCTTAGCCGCCCGTTCCCCCCCAGTTCGCTTTTGACACTGCATCAAGCGTTCCATTAACTGGTCAATACGCTTTGCCAGTAGGGTTTGTACCAGCAACGTTTCAATCGAATTCGGCTGTGATAACCACCCCAAGCGGGTTTGTCCGAGACCAAACGTCGTTTTATGACCCGTCCCGCAGTACGGCGCAAGTTGACCCAGTGCCGTAAAAAGTCTGTGAAACTGCCGATTTTTGGTCGCTTCCGTGGGTAAGCCATACTCAATAGACCCCAAAAACCCCGTCACCTTTCCCTGCTTCCCCGCCGCCACTTTCACAGACTCTAATTGATGGCGGTTAATCAGTACCGACTCATTCACCCATTCCAGAAACGCTTCATCGTCAACGGGTATCCCAGAAAACTCATTCCAGCGGCGCAGGTAACTCTGAAATACATTAAAGGGTAATGGTAAAGGGAGATGATGACCCTTGCGGCGAAAACTCGTTGGGGTGACAAAGCTAAGGGAGAGGGTTTTGGCAAGTGGAGTTTGGTACAGTTTACGGTAAGTCGTTGGCGGCAGCGCAAAGGAAACCGACTGAATCTGCAAGGGTGCATAGCGCAGTTTAATCATGGGGGGTAACGTTTGCAGCCAGTCTGCCAACCACCCGACAAGAGTGGGAGAAAAAGCAGTCAGATACCAGCGATAGGTTTGGTCACAAAGAAGCTGGAGTTTCTGACCCTGAGTATCCATTTTCCCCTCTAATCCAGAAAGGGTGAATGGCTTTTTCGATTGGTCATCGTGAAGGGAGGCTGATAAGGCTGGGTCAAGGGTACGCACTTGGTCGAGAAACCAGGCGTGGAGGGTTTTTGTATAGTGCGGGAACAGAATAGCACTTTTTTTAGGGATGAGTTCAAAGACTAAGCCAACCAGTTCAGAGGATGAATTGAAGGATGAGGGATGAGAGATGAGGGATGAAGGGTGAGAATGTCCTTTTTCCGTTCTCCGTCCTCCTGATAAATGGGGGTAAAGTTCATTGATTGACATTGAGATGGAACTAGAGTATTTTGCTGATACTATGGTAAAGTCTTATTTTCTTTCAGAAACAGTAACCAATTGAGTGGAGAACAGATAAGCTGTTATAGTTCCTTTCCCAGAGTAACAATAGAGCGTTAATCACTCCAAAGTGCTGACAACTTGTGCTAATTCTGCGACCATTGGACTAGGATTAGGGGTGCGATACAAGTCTAAGAATGCATGGTAAAACCATAATGTCCCCTGCTTCCCTGCACTAAAGACTGACCAAATTTCTTCGCCCTGACACCGGGTTTCCATAACGAGCGATCGCGCGTTGTGCAATTTGTCGGCTAAAGCCACTCGCCGCACGGCATCTGACCCTTGGCGCAATTGGTCTAAATACCGCTGTTTCCGTTCTCGCCACGGGGGTTTGATGTCTGTGTCGGATTCGGTACAACCATCAACAATTGCCACGACTTGTTCACCAAACCGATGCAAGATGTCCTGGCGGGTTGCTGCACCCCCTTGGTCTTCTACGGCATCATGTAATAAGGCGGCAATGGCTTCTGCTTCGGAACCGCCATCCTCTAGCACTAAAGCCGCCACACTCAGTAAGTGAGAAATATAAGGAATACCGTTAGTTTTGCGCCGTTGTTTGGCGTGGAGGCGAGTGGCGTAAATTAGTGCTTGCTCAAATTTCTCGGTTAGTTGGGTGTTCATATCGTCATTTGTCATTTGTCATTTGTCATTTGTCATTTGTCATTCGTCATTTGTCATTCGTCATTTGTCATTTGTCATTTGTCATTCGTCATTTGTCATTTGTCATTTGTCATTCGTCATTTGTCATTTGTCATTCGTCATTCGTCATACTCGCTTCGCGAGAAGCAAACTACGTCATACTTGCTTCCCCTGCTTCCCTTGCTTCCCCTGCTTCCCTTGCTTCCCCTGCTTCCCTTGCTTCCCCTGCTTCCCTTGCTTCCCCTGCTTCCCCTGCTTCCCCTGCTTCCCCTGCTTCCCCTGCTTCCCCTGCTTCCCCTGCTTCCCCTGCTTCCCTTGCTTCCCCTGCTTCCCCTGCTTCCCCTGCTTCCCCCACCACAAAACGTATTCAGCAGTTCTAATTGTAGGGTGTGTTAGCGTAGCGTAACGCACCACCCCCATCCGGTGTGTTTGCGTAAGTCCTGTTAGGAAGGCAGGAGGCAGAAGTTTTATCTTTTGCCGTTTTATGTTTTACTTAATGCTAAGACTTTCTCCAGTAAAATATCGGGGACAGTAAAGGTTTTTCCCCGTTCCCAAGGTCCGGCAATGATTTCTAAATAGGGCTTTTCCTGCAACACGTCTAACCGCTCATCTAAAACACTGTGAATGACGGCTAAGGGTTTGAGTCCGCCTCGTTTTCTACAAAAATTGTGCCAGTGGGGAATATCGTCGGGCTGAGAACTGATAATAATGTAATGAGTGCAACGGTGCAACAGGATGATGTCTTCGGGTTTTGGCATTCCTCCAAAATCCACTAAAACTAATTCCATGTCTTGGCGAATATTGCTCACGGCGTCGCCATGAAAAAGGAAAAAACGGTCGCTTTTTTCTGCCCGATAACGCCGATTTAATTCGTCGGCTAAGGGTCGGTTTCTCATCTGAGCATACCAGTTTCCTTCGCCATCCCACTGCGCTCGATGTAGGTGAATTTGTTTGTCGGGTACGCTGTGGTTGAGGGTATAGTCTAGGGCATGACAGAGGACGCTTTTGCCGCTATTGGGGGAACCGCCAATTAAAATGGCTGCACATTGGTCGTGATTCATACGTTTGTAAAAAGCTCCTGGAACCCTGGCAGAATTGCGACTAGCTACGACGACGAATCCACCGAAAGTAATGTCGTAGCAACCTAACCAAGGGGCGGATTGACAACGTTTAATTAGGTGACTATAAAGCCAAGTTGGTGCTGAACCCCAGAGGACTATTCCTTGATTGAAGTCTAAGTTTTTGGGCAGTTCGAGATGGCTCAAGGCAGATGGCTGGAGTTCACCACAAATATCGATTTCTAAACATTGATAGGATTGACCTTGGGGGGAGTGGATTTGGGTGACGAAGAGTTGGAGTTGATGGCGAATGGAAGTAATCATGGTAAAGTCAAATATCAAAAGGCAAAAGGCAACAGTCAGTTAGCAAAATAATTGACTTTTTATGCATTTATCTCATTCCCTTCACGGCGTTCGAGGGAATGCTTTTTACTTGATTGATGTTTTATGGCAGAGTTAGTTTGAGGACTTGACCGACTGCCACTCCTTTGTGATGACTTTCGACAACGACAGCGCCTTCTAAACGGGGGTCGAAACAGCCTACCCAGGCGGTAGCATGACATTCGTGGACGAGGTAGCTGTATAGCCAGATGGGTCCTTTGCCTTCGATGACGACGCCTTGACTGGACTGGATATTGGCGGGGAGTTCTAATCCTTTTAAGTCCTGTGGCTCGATGATACCATCAGGACTGGTGAGGCGAATTCGCAGGTGTTGGTAGGCGAGTCCGTTCTCGGTTTGATGGGAATAGAGGTCTAATTGAATTGGTGACATTGGTGTTCGTTCAAAACTGTAGATTCAACCGTTGTTTGAGGTTGTGCTGCTACTTTAACACCCTTATGGAAGAGGTTATTTCCAACTTATGTTTAACCATCCACCCACTCTAGAACTGCTGCAATGGTTAACGCGGGGTTCCCTGAAGCAAAATTTAGCCAGGGCGGTGCGCCTGTGGGTGTGGCTGCGTTTGCTTTATGGTCAGGAGGGGGAACGGTTGGAGTTGCCAGAACCGTTTACTTATGCTAAGTGGCGGGATGTGTTTTTTACGGAGAGTCATCCGAAAGGGGAAAAGGTTCTCTATCATGCGGATTCCCGATGTCCCTGTCGGAAAACGGCAGCAAGTTGGCTATTTGCGGAGGGGACGGGGGTGGAGAAGCCAACGTGGATACGGATGATTGTGCGCCATACGGATTGGCGTCGGGATGCGGTTGAGGATTGGCTGAATCAACCGTTGTTTTCTCTGACTCGGCGTATGTTGGCGGGGGATTTACAAGCGTTGACGCAGTTGGGATGGTTGAGGTATCGAGGGCGACGATATTGGCGGGTGCAGCGGTTTCCTAGTTTCTCGATGGTGACATCGAATCAGGGTTCGGCGGAGGATTATAGTTTTTTGCCTCCGGATTTAGGGTTAATGGCTTGGAATCACCGCCAACAGGTGAATGGGGTGCAGCGGTTTTTTCTCCATGTGGATTATGTGGTGCCTCGGCGGTTGTTGGATAAGGTGGAGGATTTGCAGGATCAATTGAAGCAGTTGTGGGCGAAAACGCCGATACCGCCTGTGCTTTTACGGTATAGAAGTGCCAAGTTGGATGGGGAGGTGGATTGTGTGGTTTATCCGGTTTGTATCTATTATGTGCAACGGGCAATTTATTTGTGCGCTTGGGGGCGTGATCCTTATGGGGCGATGAATTGGTGTAATTATCGCTTAGACCGAATTGAGGTGATTGTGCCGTTGGAGTGGCAGGATGGACGGGTTCCGGAGTCGTTAGGACAACGGTATCAGCAGCAGGATTTACCGACTCCGGATTTCATTCAGGCGGAAATGGAGAAGGCGTGGGGGTTTGATTATTATCAACAGCCGTTGTTATTGTTGTTGCGGTTTGATGGGTTGCATAATCGGCGCTATATCCAGGGAACGGTACGCCATGAGACGTTTAAGCCGGTGAGTTATGAGGAGGCGATGAGGTTGGTGAAGCGGGAAGCGCCAGTGATGCATCGGCAGCGGTTGTTACAGGTGATTCAGTCTCGTCCTGGTGAGGATGCTTATTATCGGGCGATTTATCGGCAGGGTGATCCGAATGTGTTGATGCGGCTTCAGGCTTGGCGTCCGTTTGTTGAGGTGCTTTTGCCTTGGGAGTTGCGGGTTCGGGTGGCGGAGGATGTGCGGAAAGAGGCAAAGTTGTATGAGGATTGAAGGCAGAAGGCAGAAGGCAGAAGGCTTTTTTAAGGCAGAAGGCAGAAGGCAGAGGGCAGAAGGCTTTTTTAAGGCAGAAGGCAGAGGGCAGAGGGCAGAAGGCTTTTTTAAGGCAGAAGGCAGAGGGCAGAGGGCAGAAGGCTTTTTTAAGGCAGAAGGCAGAGGGCAGAGGGCAGAAGGCTTTTTTAAGGCAGAAGGCAGAGGGCAGAAGGCAGAAGGGCAGAGATTGACGGGTCAAGGTTTGGCGCATTTTGCTGTGTCCTAATCGCCTTGGCGACTGCTATAAAAACACACGCCATTTATGGTAAGGGCACGATAATATCGTGCCCCTACAGGTGGCTTGAAGAGTTAACCTCTTTCTCTTTCCCCATACCCGACACCCCACACCCCCATAATTCATGCTTCTTTGATTTTGTAGGAGACGTTGACTTCCATTAGTTGAGAATTATAAATCTGGCTGATGTATTGCAATTGCCTGGACGCTGTGGCACAGGCGAGAATGATTCCGGCTGTCATTCCTTTGGTTGCTCCGGTGTAGTCGGCGATGAGTTCGGATTCTTCTATGCCTTGGTTTTGGGCGTCGGCGTAGATGCCGTTGACGAGGCGGCGGATGTAGTTGGGGTCGTCAACAATGTCGTCTTCGACGAGTAAGTTGAGGTATTGTCCGGGATTGTCGGGGTCTTCGAGTTGATAGTTTCCGTAGTGAAATTCAACGGTTTGGGTGATGCCTTTGTCGGTGAGTTTTTTAATCATGTCTTGGGCGTAGGGTAAGGATTTGTGGGTGCAAATTAACCAGCAGTGTTTTAGGTGGGGAGTTTGACCGTTATTCCAGTGATGGAAGATGGCGACTTCTGCGGGGGAATTGGCTTTGGGACTCATGGCGGCGATGAGTCCGGGTCGGGTGGTGGTTAGGGGGATAACGTTGGTTTGGTCGGGGACTTTTATCCCTAGGAGGGGAATTTTGACCAGTTTTTGTTTTAGCCAGCGGGGGAATTTGGTGACGTATATGACTAACAGAAGTAAGAGGGTGAGGCTGGCGACGATTGAGGCTTTGAGTAAGGCAAGGTTGAGTCCGAGTTGGGTGTGTAACCATAAGCCGAAGACTTCCCAGAATAGGGCGGATATGCCATCGGATATTACGGTAAATAATAGGTTGCCGATGAGGAAAAAGGTGAGAAAGTTTTTGGTGGGGTCGGTGATGAGTTGGACTATCGAAGGGCGTTTCATGGGTGGTTTGATGAGTGATGGTTGATGCCTTCGATTTTAGTTGGGTGTGGAAGAGGGGATTTCCAAGTCGGCGGCGGTTTTTGAAGGGAAAGGGTTTTTTTAGGTAGATGGCAAAAATACTGATTTCTCTGAAGGGTTCTCTGATTTTTCAGAGTTTCCGTCCCCTGACGGGGAAGAGGTAAGTGTAACTTTAAACACATTGAAGGAGACAAACGAGGCAAACGCAAAGTTTCCATCCCCTGACGGGGAAGAGGTAAGTGTAACCTAGGCTACACCGCATCAACCGAAGCTGAAAAGGTGTTTCCATCCCCTGACGGGGAAGAGGTAAGTGTAACTGGAATGAATACAAGCAACAGCGCAAGCTTGAGCGTTTCCATCCCCTGACGGGGAAGAGGTAAGTGTAACTATGGAGCAAGCTAGGGGGATGTAGGAGATGCCTTGTTTCCATCCCCTGACGGGGAAGAGGTAAGTGTAACCGCAATGGCAACCCATACCGCTTGGGGTTGGTGTACAAGTTTCCATCCCCTGACGGGGAAGAGGTAAGTGTAACTTGGTTTATGCGTCCTTTTCTGGCGGGAGCTGATTTGAGGTTTCCATCCCCTGACGGGGAAGAGGTAAGTGTAACCAGGCAAAGCTTACCCGTGATGAAAATATCATCTTAGGTTTCCATCCCCTGACGGGGAAGAGGTAAGTGTAACCCGTTCATTTTTAACTATATACGTCAATCAAGACCACGCAGTTTCCATCCCCTGACGGGGAAGAGGTAAGTGTAACAGAGCAAAGCTGATCAACAACCCAATCAAGTTTGATATGTTTCCATCCCCTGACGGGGAAGAGGTAAGTGTAACCCCTCAATTTGAAACCCTTACCCTGTATGGGTTCTACAAGCCATTACCGAAGCTCACCAATTTTGACCCATTCAACGGGGTAAGATTTCCCGAAAAAACGGCTGAAAGCTTTACCAGATAAGGCGGCGAAGCTCACCACGAAAGAATCAGGGTTTCAGCCATTTTGCTTGAGCGTCGCTTTTTTGCCCTGATTGTTGGACATTAGCTATCTCTACTCATTTTATGAAGTTTTCAAGGTACTGTTTCCTACCAATACAAGCCAATCCCATATCCTGATTCAATCTCTGTGCGATCGCCAGAACATTTCTGCCCAATTGGTGACTACAGGTAATCTAACCTAATACAACAGGAACGTCAACTCCTTCTCCTATCGTTGATTGGAGTCATCGCCAGGAATCGTGCGATCGCGAAAACCCTGGATTTATTTTGCCTCGGTTGATGGGGGAGGGGTGAGTTAATCGCTGATTCTGTTTGGGGTCAAGAGTTACCGGATCGCGATCGCAGTGGGGGATGTTTTTGGCGATGTAACGGTACAATTCTCTAACTCGAAAGTAAGCCCGAACCACTGATTCCTCTGAAGGGTTCACTTATTTTTCTGAGTTTCCGTCCCCGTGAAGGGGAAGTTGTATGAAATACCAAGCAGAGTACATGAACCTGCCATCAGAAGAGGCGGAAAGGTTTCCGTCCCCGTGAAGGGGAAGTTGTATGAAACCCTATCGATTTGAAACCCTTACTAGGCAAGGCTTAGAGATAGGCAAATCTGGGGGGGTCTAAAATTACCCCGAATACTTGACACTTATTTTCAGTGACATCCTCCCGCACCAAATCAAAGATTATGGTGCAGGCTTCCCCAAATCACTTTGAGGATTTCCTGGTTACTCCCTTACGGGATTTCAACACTTGCCTAGATTGGCTTTCACCAATCCCCGGTAGATCGTCTGCACA
>NZ_JAVJQN010000254.1:0-5633 GCF_040218245.1 Coleofasciculus sp. E1-EBD-02
GCGTATAAGCCTACCTTTCACTCTCACAAGCCCGGAAGAACATTCCTGTATAACCGTTTGCATCTCTATTATACTAAAACCGCCTTATATCCCACCGTCAAATTTAAAATTATGACGGGGGACTTACGGCGGACAAGTTAAACTAGGAAAACTGGCAGCCACTAGACTCTGCTAGCCGTTCATCCTACTCACACGCAATCCTTATCCACGAAGCGCGATCGCATTATGTCCACATTCTTATTGGAAGTCGGTACAGAAGAATTACCCGCAAATTTCGTCGAGAGTGCGATTAAACAATGGCAGTCGCGCCTGTCACAAAGCCTTGATGAACAACTCCTGACTCCTGAGAGTATCCAGGTGTACGGCACTCCTCGCCGTCTAGCCGTACTAATTCGGGGATTACCCCGTCAACAACCCGATCGCGAAGAGGAAGTCAAAGGACCCCCTGTCAAAGCCGCATTTAAAGACGGGAAACCCACCAAAGCCGCCGAAGGGTTTGCCCGCAAACAGGGCGTTAGCCTTGATGATTTAGAAATCCGAGAGACGAATAAAGGGGAATTTGTCTTTGTTGTCAAGAAAATAATCGGTCGTTCGGCGATTGAAATTCTCCCCGAAGTCATCCCCCAATGGATTTTTGGCTTAGAAGGGAAGCGGTTTATGTGTTGGGGGGATGGAGACTTGAAGTTTTCTCGCCCGATTCGCTGGTTGGTGGCGCTGCTGGATGATACCGTATTGCCGATTGAATTAGTCAATGGTTCAGAAACGATAAACAGCGATCGCACATCCCGTGGACATCGGATCTTACATCCCGAATCAGTAACTATTGCCCAGGCTGAGGACTATGTAAAATCCCTAGAATCAGCCTTTGTGATTGTAGAACGCGATCGGCGCAAACAAATCATCCAAGACCAAGTTCAGTCAGCCGCCCAAAAACTCAATGGTCATACCCTACTCTATAAGGAATTATGGGATGAAGTCACGGATTTAGTCGAATATCCCACCGCCATTGTCGGCAAATTTGATGCAGAATACTTAATCCTACCGCCAGAGGTGGTGAAAACCGTGATGGTAAAGCATCAGCGCTACTTTCCCGTATTCAAGGATGAAACAGCGACTGAATTACTGCCTCATTTTATTACCTTGTCGAATGGTGATCCGGCAAAATCCGATATTATTGCCGCCGGAAATGAACGAGTGATTCGCGCCCGTTTAGCGGATGGTGAGTATTTCTATAAAACAGACTTAGCCTCACCCCTAGAGAGTTATTTACCCAAGTTAGAAACCGTCACCTTCCAAGATGAATTAGGGTCAATGCGTCAAAAGGTAGGGCGGATCGAAAAAACCGCCTCACGGATTGCAGAGCAATTGGCAGTGTCACAAACCCAATGGGATGATATTATTCGCGCCGCCGCCCTTTGTAAAGCGGATCTCGTCACCCAAATGGTCTATGAATTCCCTGAATTACAGGGTGTCATCGGACAAAAGTATGCTCTAGCCAGTGGTGAATCTGAGGCGGTAGCCACGGCGATTTTTGAGCATTATTTACCCAGAGGTGCTGGGGACAAGTTACCAGAAACATTAATCGGTCAAGTGGTGGGATTGGCGGATCGCCTAGATACATTGGTGAGTATCTTTGGATTAGGCATGATTCCCACCGGTTCCTCTGACCCCTTTGCCTTACGCCGTGCCGCAAATGCGGTAGTTAATATTACCTGGGAGGGGAATTTAGGGATTAATTTAGATCAGCTATTGCAGGATATTTCTGCTGATTTTGTCGCCACCTATTCCGAGAAATCATCGCCCGTTGAAGCCTTACAAGAGTTTTTCATCCAACGGATTCGCACCTTGCTGCAAGACGAACAGAGGATTGATTATGACTTAGTGAATGCGGTTCTGGGAGAGAACGATCGCGAGTATACCCAACGAGCATTAAAAGACGTGTTAGATGTTCGCGATCGCGCCTTGTTCCTGCAAGGGATTCGGAATAACGGCAAGCTGGATGAAATCTACGAAACCGTAAACCGTTCGGCGCGGTTATCGATGCAAGGAGACTTAGATTTCCAACAGTTAGATCCCAAAGCGGTTGTGCGTCCCGATTTGTTTGAAAAATCGAGTGAACCTGCTTTTTATGAAGCATTAGTCGAGTTAGTTCCCCGTACCCAAGCGGCACAACAAGAGCGTAATTATCAGCAAATTGTTGATGCATTGGCAGAGGTTACGCCAATTGTGAGTACCTTCTTTGATGATAAGGAAGCTGGGGTCATGGTGATGGACGAAAATCCAGAGATTCGCCGCAATCGGTTGAACCTATTGGGGTTACTGCGAAACCACGCACGAGTATTGGCAGATTTTGGCGCGATCGTCAAGTAGAGACGCATCGTGTAGAGACGCGCCATGGCGCGTCTCTACAACCCAATCGGGTCAGAAAATTTAGGCAACCGTTAAATCAACCTCGAAGGTGATATCATCATGATCTAAGTCACCGCCGCCAAATAAATCTTCAAAGCCAAACTTATTCTCACCTAGTAGACGGACATGATCTTTCCCATCAGGATTAGCGCCTAAATAGGCAAAGTAGGCAGTGGGATCGGCATAACCAAGGCGCTGATTATTTGGATTGGTTTCCAGCCATTCTTCTGTCGTGCCATTAGCGATAATGTAAGGCGCTAAAATGGTTCCTGGCTGGAATTCTGCTTCAAATATTCCGGTATTTCGGTTCATGTCGCCAACAACTTGTTGAGCTAAAGCCGCTTCAGCATACCCTGCCTCATCTGGACTAATCAGTTCACCCGTTACTTTATCTTTCACCTCTCCTTGCTCATTTTCAACCGCATAAAAACCGACGGAATTGTTAAAACCAGCATCACTCTCAATATTGAAAAACTTCGCAGATACCGAACTGGTTTTATCTTGCAAGTCGATGAGTTCGGGTTCTCCTTCAGTGATTAGGATGGAGTCATTTTGGGCAGGTGTAGTATCCTGATTATTGCCATCAAAACTCAAGGGTTCGTCTACGTCAGTCGTTTGATCAGCAACCGCTGCGACTAACTGGAGTTCATTATTGCTCAAACTATTGCCACCTGCTGTCGGAGCCAGTGTAGCACCTCCTGTCACCTCTGGATTGCCTGGTATTGGGGCGGTTTGTACGGCACCTCCATTATCGGTAAAGGCTCCTAATTCAGGGTCTAGCAGCTTGGCTTTCGCGGTTATCTTTGTATCGTTAGGATTGGGATCTTCTGACTGAAAATTACCGCCCCCATCACTAAATACTTTACCGGTGTGATGGTAAATATTCCACTTGTTGCCACCATTATTGGCTAAGTTATCGGCAACTAGGGTCTTTTTGAGGGTAACATTGTTGCCACCGCCCCAGAATCCTCCACCTTGAAAACCAGCATAATTATTGGCAATCGTGGTGCTAGTAATCTTGGTTGGATTAGAACCATTCCCTAAGAGGATTGCTCCTCCCAAACCCTTCTTACCATTGGTTGACTTGGCTTCGTTGCCGTAGAAAATACTGTTGTCAATCGTGACAGGCGATTTCCCTCCTGTCCACAAACCACCGCCTTGCACCAGCGCCCGATTATCAGCAAAGGTGGTGTTACGCACGGTCAATTTACTATTCCCGTGCCGCACTCCACCGCCAAGAGCATCACCTTTGGAATCTTTGATCACCTGATTATCGATGATTGTGCTATCTTCAATAATCACTTCGTCGCCCGGATAGGCGTATAAAAACAGTCCTCCTCCTTGTCCGGCTCCTTTATTACCCTCAAACCGACTATTGCGAATCTCAATTTTGCCCTTGGTACTGCTATTAGTTGTAACTGAAGCACCATCGGTAAAAATTGCACCACCATAGCCCTTTGTATGGGGACCAAAGGAACCACCGGGAGTGGAGTCATTATCGGTGAAGGTGGAGTTTTCGACGATTAATCCCCCCAAAACGGTGTTAATCGCCCCACCATTGGTTCCGGTATTTTCCGTAAACTCACTATCTTTGACGGTGAGAGAACTTTCACTACCAACTGCGATCGCACCACCACCTCGTTCACCCTTACCGGTCTGACTATTTCCCGATGTGCTATTATTCTCAAACTCAGAGTCAATTACAGTCGTGTTACTGCGCCAACCAGCAAAGATGGCACCACCACCTTCACCATTAGCATGATTATTCCGAAATTCGCTATCTTCTACCGTTAGTTTTGTCCCACCTTCTGTCCAAATTCCAGCCCCTGCACCATCTAAACCTTTCTTGTTAGTCTTGCCATTGGCAATGGTTAGATTCTTGATGGTAACCTCTACAGGTTCCCATGGTGGACTACCTTGAATAAAAAAAACGCGGGAGGCGTTATTCCCACTGATGGTTAGACCTGAAGCCTTAGACCCATCAATCGTTAGGTCTTTATCAACTTCGAGTTGACCACTGGTCAGCTTAATGGTCTTATTTTTCAGGCGAGAGGCAAATTTAATTGTATCTCCTGACTGGGCTTGCGCGATCGCATCTCTTAAGGAACCTTGTCCGCTGTCTTTCCGGTTTTGAACCGTGAACACTTGTGACATTTTTTGTTCTCCAAGACTATTTGACGAAAGTACTCCAAAGTAGCACTTTATTCTTCTGCGAAATGGTTAGCAACACCCTTATTCAGTCATCGTTGAATTTGCTGTATTTTTTCTGACAGCAGGGTTTCAACTTAACATCGTGCTGTCTATTTGATTTGAATAGATTGTCATCACGATGTTCTCTACCTTGTTCCATTAATAGAGCCTTGTTAGCGAATTAGGCAAGCAAATTAATAATACTTAACATTTGTTTTAGTTTTGTTTGATTTGTGAAACAATACTATTTGCTTTGGTTTTTTTAGGCTACAAAAAAAATAGTTTTCTCAGAATTAGACAACTGAGGTATTTTCTCTCAAGAAAAAGAGAGAAATGATCGATGTAAATAGTAAAATAAGTTCCCTAGAAAAATAAAATAATTGTTTTCAGGGAACCTAATTCAATTTATTTCGCGACTAAATACAGCCGTTACAAGTTATCCAGATCCAACGGTTCTCGTATTTGTCGCTGGAATAACTGCTGTTGTAGCGATGGCGGCTGTTGCAACATTCGTCGGATTTCTTGTTCGGCTTTCTGTTGCAAATTTTCAGTCTGAGCCGATTCTAATTGTAAAAATAAATACAAAAGGGGCTGTTCTCGCTGAAGGCGTTGTTGAAATTGTCCCAGTTGTGACGGGTTGGTAAGTTGATCGATACTGGAGGGAAGTTGTTGCTCCGATAAGGGTTGCGCTTTCGCGGGTAGCGTCCAACCCAGTAGGGTTAAACTAATTGTTGCTGCCAGACGTTTAAAAGAAATGTTTGTAGTCAGCGCTTTAGCGCTTCTGGCACTAAAGTGCCTACTACGAACCCAGCTTAAGTCAGCGACATTCATTTTAAGAGTCATGATGCTCCCACCTTGTTTGATGTCAACGAAAATTATTCGATGACCTTCGTCATTATACATGTAGAGAGGTTCCCAGGGAACGTCCCTACAAAATTGGTAGAGACGTAGCTGATTACCTAATTCATCGTCGGTAATAATTCCTGATGTTCCGGCAGTTTTCCGGTTCTTAACCATTCATCGAGTCCCTTGGG
>NZ_JAVJQN010000255.1:0-31468 GCF_040218245.1 Coleofasciculus sp. E1-EBD-02
CACCGTTTCTCCTCCTCCCCTAGAAAGTGGCGATCGCCTCACTCGCATCGAATTTGAGCGTCGCTATCAGGAAATGCCAGACAATAAAAAAGCCGAATTAATTGAAGGAGTGGTTTACGTGGCTTCACCCGTTCGCGCCAACCGTCACGGTAAACCCCATGCTCAAATTATCGGTTGGTTGTTAGTGTACGAGTCAGAAACTCCGGGTGCATATCTGGCTGATAATACTACAGTCCGTCTGGATGCCGATAACGAACCGCAACCCGATGCTTTACTGCGAATTGAACCGGAGGTAGGAGGAAATTCTCGGATTACTGAGGATGATTATATTGAAGGCGCACCGGAGTTAATTGTTGAAGTGGCAGCTTCAAGTGCGTCTTATGATTTAAATGATAAACTAAATGCCTATCGTCGCAATGGTGTCCAAGAATATATTGTCTGGCAAAGTTACGAAAATCGTATTGATTGGTTTTGCTTAGAAGAAGGACGATATGTTTCCGTAGAACCCGATGCAGCGGGGATTATTCGTTCTCGTATTTTTCCGGGATTATGGTTAGCGGTAAATGCGTTGCGCGAGGGGAATTTAGCTGAGGTTTTGGCAGTGTTGCAGCAGGGAATACAGACAGCCGAACATCAGGCATTTGTCCAGCGTTTAAATCCATAAGCGTAGCGATTCTGTAGGGGCGCAAAGACTTGCGCCCAGGATCATTTCTAAATGATTAAACCGAGGGCGACCCGATTCAATTGAGTGGAATCGTATTGTTCATTGATGCAAGCGGGTCGCCCCTACATAACCTGAGGGCGACCCGATTCAATTGAGTGGAATCGTGTTGTCCATTGATACAAGCGGGTCGCCCCTACATAACCTGAGGGCGACCCGATCCAATTAAGTGGAATCGTGTTGTTCATTAATGCAAGCGGGTCGCCCCTACAGTTCATAAAATCCCTCACCATAGCCATCGTGTCGGGGCGGTTTTAGGGATAAACGTTGAATCAACACCGCTAACTTTTGTGCAAAACCCGCCCTTCATCATTGGTGTCTCACCCATAATTGTGTCGGGGCGGGTTTAATCATTATTGCCGCAATTTTTTCAGTGTTTTGATCACTTCCTGAGAGGACTTCATATCCCCTTGCTCATAAAACACTTTCGCCGCTTTCTGAAAATCGGCAATTGCTCGTGGTTTATCTCCCAGACGACGATAAGCAAATCCCCGACAGGTTAACGCCGTGGCATTATTTTGATTATCCTGCAAGACGTAATTAAACGCTTCAATAGCGCCGTGGAAGTCTTCCTGATTCAACTTTTCTACGCCGATCTTCTGGTACTCTTGAGGCGTTGGTTCATTCGTCGCCACGGATACGGGTTCTGGGGACAACGAAGTCGCCAGAGAGAGCGTTTTAACTGTTTCTAAATCCGCGATCGCGCCTTGGTAATCCCCCATCGCCGAACGCACGGTACTGCGTTGGTTATAAGCCTCTGTATAATTCGGATCGAGGTTCAAAACCTGATTATAGGCATTCAGCGCCGCTTGATAATCGCCTAATTGATAGCGTAAATTCCCTCGAACCATTAACCCTTGAATCAGTTTTGATTCATCATCCTCAACCGCGTCGGGTTCTTGATTCAATGTATTGGCAATCTGTTGGAAAAATGCCTTCGCCGCCACGGGTTCTAGGCGCATCGCTTGGTCAAAATCCTCAATACTTGACCAATTTTCCCCCAACTGCAACCGCACATAACCGCGATTCAGATAGGCTTGAGCATCATTGGGATTCAATTCCAAGACATGGTTAAAATCCGCGATCGCTTCCTGATACGCTCCCAAGGCGATTTGATTCATCCCCCGGTTAAAATAAGCCGCCGTCAGATTGGAATTAATCGCTAAAGCGCGATCGCAATCTGCAATAGCATCTTGATAGGCTTCTAGTTCAAACCGGGCAATCCCTCGATTCAGATACCCTTCGGCTAAGTTCGGATTCATCCGAATCACTTGATCACAATCTGCGATCGCACCCTCATAATCTTCTAATGCCAACCGCAGCATACTACGATTCAGATATCCCTTAGCGTAATTCGGATCAATTTGCAAGGCTTGATTATAATCCTGCATCGCACCCCAGCGATCATTAAGCGTCGCCAAAATCAAACCGCGATCGCTATAAGCTTGGGCATTTTGAGGATCAAGCCGTAACACTTCATCAAAATCCCCGATCGCCCCCAAAGCATCTCCCTGACAATAATGACTCATCCCCCGATAATGGTAAGCCTGCGCCAAATCGGGATTAATCTGCAAGGCTTGATTCAACGCCGCGATCGCATGGCGATAATCCCCTTGCTGAAACGACGCGATTCCCTGACTCAACCAGGTATCGGCGTCAGATTGAACATCCTCCATCCCTGCTGAGGGATTCTCGGATAGTTTAGAATTCCCTGATACAACCATAGTCTCATCCTGCTGATGCTTGTCGCGATTCATGTCCGTCAACCGAACAGTTTCTCCTCTTCTTGTTTCGCAGGTGCGATCGCTTCATCCGGATTTGTCATTTGTCATTTGTCATTTGTCATTTGTCATTTGTCATTTGTCATTTGTCATACTCGCTATCGCGAGAAGCAAGCTACGTCATTTGCAATAATTGAACGGTTAGGTTGGGGCGGGTTTAGTTACATCAGGGTAAAAACGAAATGTTAGTAGTAAAACCCGCCCCTACAAAAGATGTTTTATCGGAACGCCTCTTTTCCCTCTGCTCCCTCTGCTTCCTCTGCTTCCCCTGCTTCCCCTGCTCCCCCTGCTTCCCCTGCTTCCCCTGCTCCCCTCTCACGGTACCAAATTCCTGACACTGAGCGTTTGCCATTTTTACACAAATTCCCCACTCCGAACAGGTTCTGGTGTGGAAATGGCTCTCACTTCATCAAAGAAAACCTGAGTGTAGGGAATAACTAACTCTGTGGCTAATTTTTTTTGAACGGTTTGATCAAGATGCTGGTACAGCAAACTTAAATGGGGATTGAGAACATAATTAGAGGGTTTAGCCGAGTTATGGCGTAAGGTTTCGGAAATCTGAGTTAGAATTGCCGATGGGTGAAACTGCACAAATAATGTCTTGGTGTATAGATCGCTATAGCCAACTTGATCGATATCCAGCATAAATCCAGAAACATTCTTTGCGGCTGTTTCGATTAATTCATCAACTGATTCATCAGCCGTATAGTTCTCTGAATAAATCGTGACATGAGGCTCAAACCTAGGCGCATCATGGGCGTTTGCTAGAGAATTAATCATCTCTTGAAAAAAGGGTCGATAAGCTACTGATGGTATTAGCCAGAACGATATTTTAGTATTCATTTGGTATCTAGGGATGTATATCCCATGTAGGGGCGGGTTTAGGGAAATAATTAACCCAGAAATTAATAACGTTTCTACAAAACCCGCCCTTCCTCCCCCTCACACTCAACTGATCACCTAAATCCCAAATTTACAGAATAGCGACGATGACAGTTAGGATTAGGGCGGGTTTCATTGTTTAATTTAAGATGGGTTTCCTCATTTTATCCCTCAACCCGCCCCTACAAGTAACTGATGATCGTATGGGTCAATTCAGAACTCATCCTCAGAGAAATCTGACAAGTCTGGTGGAACTACAACCCGATCAACCGAAACTTTATGACTTTCCCGTTCACTGTTTAAATCGACAGTAATTGCTTCAAACCGAATTTCCACTGTACCAAAAGGTACAACTAACTGGGTTAAGGCTTCTAATTCCCCTGATTTATTTGGGCTTAAATCCATTAACCAACGGGGTCCATCCAGTAAGGAGCGACTTTGGCGATCTTGAACCCATAATTTAACGCCTAAGCGAGCCGAATGAGGGTTCAATTTAATCTTTACCAGTACGGGTTCCCCAGCCGCTAGTTCCTGAGTCGGGATGAATAGTTCTGGTGTGGGTAAGGGCGTCCCTAAGTCGAGTTGAGCCATGTCAGACGTTCTCAGGTGCGATCGCGCTCCTGTTTCTGTCTCAACGGTTCTTGAACCAACTAGCCTAGACGCTGAGGATTCGGTAGTCGAGGGTTCATCTTCAACCACAATTTCTCGCTCCAATAATTCCTCACGATTCAAGGGAGGATGATCGGGTTGGATAGGGGGTTCGAGTTTCGGGATCTCCTCATGATTAAGACTCCCCACTTCCTCGGTGTCTTCATCCCACATCGATTCATCAAAGCCATTTAATTCTTGATCTTCATCATCAGAGGATGGCGGAATTTCTTTGGGTTGAGCAAATAATGGATCAACCTCTGGCTCAGATAGTTCCCCTTCCAACTCAACCAACTCCTCACTAGGGGGTAACTCCACTTTCAGCCATTCGGCTAAATCCGTATCCGTCATTAACGCATTCAAACGCCCCCAGAATCGCTCATTCAGGTTGAGTTCAGTGAAAGCGCGATCAACCGCGATCGGATCTTGATCGATGGGTGCAGCAGTTGACATCGCGGCTGTTTTCCACTCGGATAAGTCTGGATTCGCTATCTCCTCTCCCTGGGAGGATTCGGGTTCCGCCTCTGGTGTTGATGTCCAGACATCGGATATCTCGGTGGACTCTGTAGAAGCCTGTTCAGATGTTTCTGCTAAGGCGGCGAGATTGTCCTCTAGGGGGGGTGTTTCATCTGAGGGTTCAGCGGACTCAGTTCCGGTTTCCGCCTGCATAGAGGCTTCAGTGACAGCCGTGTGAGGAACAGAGATAGTCTCGTTGGTTTCCCCCTCGCCTGTTTCCTGCACTAGAGATTCGGTGACAGATGAGTCGATTACGAAGTCTTCTGTTGTATCGTCGGGTGCTGAAGGCGTGGTTTCGGTTGTCTGTTTATCAGTGGGTTCAACAGCTTGCGATCGCGTTTCTGTTTCTGGCTGGATTTCCTCAGAGGTTGGTTTGGGCTGAGAAAAGGTAGGCAAATCCAGGGATTTGGTTAATCCGGGCTGGGATTGGGGTTGATAAAGCTGTGGGGGTAAAGGTTGATGGGATGAGGGTTGGTAGATTAAAGGCTTACGGTTGTTCGGATTATCCACCAAATCAAGAAATATCTGATTCAGAGGAATTGACTGTGACTGGGGTTGTGGGGTAGCAACCTCAGGAGTTGTGTCTTCCGATTTTGTCCAATTTCCCGATTGAACTGCAACTAATAATTCATCTAAATCCACCGTTACGGTAAACGGTTGACTGGCTAATCCTGTCCCCGTTGATTCATACAGGTTAACTTTTCCTAGTAATAAACAGGTTTTGCTGTCTGAGGGAATCTCTAGCGTCTGGCTAAAAGTGACAGGAAATGCGGGTGCAGCTATGGGGGTGCGGACATCCACGACAACCTCTCCGGTTTGCGGATGACGTAATTCATAGTGTAGGATACCCTGAAACTGATTCGTCTCACTTAGGACAATTTCCCTAGGGTCTAGCGGATGCACCTTTAACTGATCCACCTGTCCGGCTACAGTCAGAGATTCTCCCCGTTGTGTGACTAAAGCTTCCTCCTCTAGGGTTAAGATTAATCCTTGCCATGACGTATCTTCCTCTGGGGAAAATTCAGATTCTGGGGAGATGGGAATGGGCAATTCTGAAGACTCAGACGCTTCAAATTCTTTGATTACCGGATCAAGTACCTGTTGCAACACTTGCTCTAGCACTTGCAGGGATTGATCCAAGATAGGATTGGAGATAGGAGATTGGGAAGAGGTAGAGGTTTGAATCGGGATATCGGGTTCAGGAATCTCTAACTCAGGTAATGCTTCCGGTGGGGAAGAGGTGGCTTTTGTTTCTGAGGGTGTCGTTTCCTCTCTATCGCCGATTTTGCCATTTGTGGGGTGGGAAATAGAGTGTTCTGTATCTGTTTGAGCGGTTTCTGTCGCCGCTATAGGGGTTTGAGAGGGAGTATGAGGTTGGGGTAATGTGATTGTCTCAGTTAGAGTTGGTAACTCAGTTGGAGGGGGGGATTGGGTGGATTGGGGGACAGGGTGAGATGAGTCGAGTGAATCATTATCCGCGATCGCACGTTGCTCTTCTGGTTGCTCTTGTGTAGGGAGAACCTCTTCTGTCTCTGGGCTGTGGAGAGAAGTGATCAATGGGGAATGAAGTTCCTCAGGATGCGCGGAGTCATTATTTACCGTTTCCGGAGTGATATCATTTTCGTCTGCCTTATTTTCTTGTTCCTGATTTCCCTCTTGGAAGCCTCTATCTTCTGCCTTCTCTAAAACCTCACTCACCTTAGGTACAACCGATAACTGTACCGTTTCCTGCCAGGAATTGCCTAGAAAATCGGACATAATATCACCACAGCAGCGCAACTCCCATAGACCGGGCTTAAGATAGGTAAAGGGAATAATCACCATTAACCCATCAGGGTTAGTACGGCGCGATCGCTTTTGATACCGTCGCTTGGGTGGTGTTTCATTCGTATCGGTATGCGTCACGCAAATTTCCACATCGGTATTGGCGCGACTCGAATGAGCCACTACCCGGTATCGACCCACATCCAAGTCAAGCTTAGGGGATTTGATCGGTAACCAAGTGCGATCGCCCTCTTTTTGGAGTAGAAATTCCCAATAGTCCATAATCGTTAACGATTCTTCATTAAGTCGTGAGTAGGTTATAGTGAGTCAAAATTTGGTTAACTCGTTCTCGACTCACCGCATCCGAATCATCAGCATGTTGAATCCATAACCCCTCTACTTGACTTTGATTGTAATCAAACGTCTGGGACATTTGGGGGATTAGCTCAACGTCTACTCCTTCTACTTGTCGTAAATGAGCCGCCACCTCTCGATAAACGGCTAAAGGTACTCTCGAACCAGATACATAATATCGTAGTGATTGGCTTGCCACAGGCTGTACGTTTCCATTCACCTAATTTTTCGTTTTCTGGGATACGTTTTGGGGTTGAATTCCTCCAGGTTACCAAAGTTTGCGAGCTACTGCTTTTAATGTTTACAATACAAAGAGACGCGCCATGGCACGTCTCTACAAACTATTTATCCTGACAAGATGCGATCGCGCTCCTAGGGCGATGCTCATTCACTTCAGCTTCAGCTACTCTACCGGAAATAAAGGGTCTGAAGCCCGAAATTTCCATAGAATCTCTTTTCTTCTAGGAGGGAGAGCGTCAACACAAACTGACATCAGGCGGGTGGCGGTGGCAAAGCGGTAGAGGATTCGGCTTGTGCTGGAGTTCCCGCAGGTTCTTCACCAACCTGTCTAGCCACTTCTTGACCATATTGCTCCAGAACAACCACTGGCGTCGGACCGCGATTCACTTCAATCCGCTTAACCAGAACTTGTCCGTTGGAAATCCTTTGTCCTTCTTGGACGTAGCGGCTTGGTTCATTGGGAACTTTGACAATAGCGCGAGGCACATTGCCAACTTGGACTACGCCCTCAACTTCCACTTGCCTAGCTAGTGTAGGATCTGGTAATTTTGGCAGTTCGGGAACCAAGGGAGGGGGTTCCGGAACCGGACTTCCACTGGCTGTCGCACTACCTGGTTTTCCTCCATTACCACCATTACCACCGTTGGCACTCGTTCCTCCTGGTGATGTTGTTGCTCCTGGTACTACATTGGAACCGTTTCCACCCGTTCTTCCTGTGCCACCTGTACCACCTGTGCCACCTGTTCCTCTGCTTTGATTGCCACCGCCTGGACTACCTGGACTACCATTACCTGTCCCCCTCCTAACGGGAGGCGAGGGGACTTGCGGAACCACAGGTACAGGTCTAGATCGTCCTTGTGCTTGAGGATTAGGCGATACGGTTACTTCCGGTTTTAGGGTCAGGGTAGCAAAGGGATCGCTGCGTCCTTTTTCTACTTTTCTAACTTGCTCCTGGGACGACTGACTTTGGATCAACCCTGATGCTGTCGGCAATCTCGGCTGCGCGTCTACATCAGGATTTGCAAAGGGCGCTACCTCTTGTGCAGTTGGTGACTCGCTTGGCGATTCCTCTGTCGTCGGCTCTGGCACTTCGCCAATTTGTTCAGTATCGTCGCCCTGACAACCTCCTATGTACAATGCTAATACTGTGATCAACCCAACTAATAATTTTTTATGCATGATCGAGTCCCCCCATATTTTTACAGAAGACACCACACAGAACACCCCAATTAGAAGTGACATCATCCCACACCAAATCAAAGATTCTGGTGTGGGCTTCCAAGCTTCACAACTTGGATTTCCTGGTTTTTCCCCTTCGGCTACGCGGTAGCTGAGCCTGTCGAAGCTCAGGGGATTGCGACACTTACCTAGACTGAGACGAGTACATTTCAGTCCCCGGTAGACCGTCTGCACAGGCAGTTTCCATTCCCGCTAGCCCAGCGGTACTGGTTCGTTTGATTTTCCTTGGTTATTGACGCTTCGACTCCGCGAGGGCGTCAATTATCGAATTCGAGAATCAACTCACGGTGCAGCAATTTCAACTAGCTTTGTGAGCAGATGTATCGAAGAATGATGTCAATTTACCACATTGATGTTGGGGGAGTCCAGTGTATCCCAGCGCCCAATTAAAAATTATGGCGTGGGTCTTATTGCTCCCCCTCTCCCCCCACAGTTAGATAAATTTCAATTATTCTCTCTACCTACTATTATAGTGGAAGCGTTGTGGAAGCTTTGACTGCTATCGGCTACTAGCGATCGCGCCATCATCGTTGCCCCTTACTTTTCCCCACCATTCATAATATTTTTCATGGCGTTGAGTCCTTTTTTCATGCGGCGAGACACGGTTACCACACTAATATTCAACAACTCTGCCACTTCTTTCTGAGTTAAATCATGTAAAAAGACAAATTCCAAAACCTCGCGAGTCCGTTGTTCTAGGTGAACCAGCGCTTGTTGCAGGCGAATTTGGTCTTCTTGTGCCAGTTGAAAACTGCGATATTGCGGATCAGGGACAATATCACCCAAGCTGGTTGTGCCATCTTCTTCGTCACCAACAGGCGTATCTAGGCTCAGAGGTTCTCGATTCTGATGCGCTAACTTAATTTCTTGCCATTCGGCTAGAGGAATTTCAAGAGCTTCCGCTACTTCTGCATCGGTGGGTTGGCGATTGAGTTCCTCTCGTAACTGGCGAATAATAGCGATAGACTGCTGTTGTAGCGCCAACCAGCGCCGGGGGATACGAATACAACCGCCGCGATCGCGCAAATAGTGCTGAATTTCACCACGAATGTAGGGAATAGCAAAGGAACTAAACGCATTACCCTTGCTGGGAGCAAATCGCTCAATCGCTCGAATCAGACCTAGGCAACCAACCTGTAGCAAGTCTTCATAGCTTTCGGTACATTGATTGACCCAATAATGAGCTTCTCGTCTAACTAGCCCAATATTGAGATACACTAGCTGGTTGCGAGTCTCTGCGGATTTGGATTGCTGATAGTCTCGCAGCAATCGCAGGCTTTCGTGTTTTAGTTCTTGTTCGTGGGTAATGGAAGTCAGCATAGCAAAAGTAAGGGGGTAGAAGCGTACTTTGAGTGAGAACCCTTAACTCAAGCCAGCGGTTCGGTGGGGAATTTGCTGCTGGAATCTAGAGGTTCGGATCACTACAGGTCAGGATCACTAATAGATTAGCCAGCTACAGCCGTTTTTCGCAAGTACGGCTACCACAACGCCAGGAAGCAGGAGTAGGGTAAACCCATGAGCTAACGTTTTGGCTAATCTCCAAGGAAAGCAGTCAGTACACCCTAGTATCGCACTATGTTACAGCAGGACTCTGTTTTTGGAAAAATTTAGCTGGAAATCTCAAGCTTGTCTAAAGCATACCCCATTCAGTTAAGTATAACTCATATTTGCGATCGCTCAAGAGAAGCCTCCTAGTGCAGTGAGCAGGGAAATAACTGAACGGCTAACATCTCCCCCAGCTTCCAGACGTAGCATGATACGTCTCTACATTGCTCCCCCAGCTCCCCCTAACCACAACACTTATTCAGCAGCCCCTAACTAATTTCTTGCCAACCATTTCTGGGCATTCAATCGCTGTATGGTATAAAACACCAGCAGATCGAGAGACACCTTGCGTTCGTCAATCATAAATGACTCAAGGGTACTGGGTTTGGCTCCCTTGGGCGCACAGGAGAAGGCTTTTTGCGCCTTTATATCCTCATCGGGGAAATATACGTTAAATTGACGCTGACCATTAGCGAAGCGACCAATGACTTGCCAGCAGTCTGGCTGGCTGCTTAAACCGGGAATCGGGAATTTTTCCTTGACAAAATTGACCTCTACATCATCGACACCTTGTTCGCCAAAGGCAGTCTTTAACGCGGGTAGGTACTCTTGTTCGATAAATTCCGGGAACGGTTTGTCCTCAGGTGCTGGTGGTTTCTCTTTTTTTGCTTTAGAGGATTTAGATTTAGCCCCTTGAGCGTCCGGATTAGATTTGTTTTTTTCTGGCATAACGACTCACTTGCAGGTTTTTCTGATAATTTCTCTTTATATTTTTACAGAAAAAGGAGCCATCAATTAACCTGTTGCCCCTCTCTTCGCCGGAATTCATACGAATTAACCGCCACTGACAGGGGGGATTAGGACAACCTCATCTCCTGCTTGCAAAATCGTATCCGGTTCAACAAACTGGAGGTTGATACCAAAACGAGTCAAATCCCGCCAGGGTTTCAGTTGAGGATGTTCGGCGATTAAGCTATCCAGAAGGACAGATACAGGGGTTTGGGCGGGGAACTCCCGTTGAAGTTCAGGGACGCCGTAGGCGTCTTGATAAGCGGCGAACAGTTTGATGGAGACACAAATCAAAGGTTCAGACATCCGGCGTGATCCGCTAACAAATGCTCCAATCTTTATCCTAACCCGCCCCTGACAATTCCCACCTTGTTCCCCCAGCTTCCCAGCTTCCCCAGCTTCCCTCCTCTGCCGCGCTGCACTAGGCTGTGTGACGCACTTTAATCACCGTCTGAGGCAAGACTCCCACCAACAGAGAAAAAGCCTCATTAGGTAATTTAGCAATTGTTTCCGCGTCAAAGAAGCCCTCAAATTGCTCTATCATCTTTTGGGCGCGTTGCAGGGGAACTGGGTTATCCGTAATTTGCATCGTTAATCTCACCCACTGTCGTCGAATCAGATACGCCCGCTGTCGCTCTTCTGATGATTCTGGAGAGAGTAAAGAAATGTTTCCCACAGGTAGCACCCGCTGACAATCCACATCGAATAATCCTCCCACCCCTGAACCGGGTCCAGCAAATTCAGCATGATAGCGCTTGAAGAGAATTAAGCCATTCCGACGCCGAGGATTAACGATCAACAACTGTTGATCGTGAAGCTGCTGAAGAATTTTTCCTTCCGGTGAGTCATGGGAATTTGGGCTTTGTTTATTCATGCCACTAGAGCCTTGAGCGTTGGCGAAACTATTGGGGCGGGCAAGCACCTCCTCTTCTTCGTAAAGAGCTGTTTGGCAACGCTGGTTATTTTCGCTCTCCATTTCAACTCGTATTGCTTAATTTCAAGGGAGCAGGGATGCACCTAGGTTGAACGCACAACTAATCAATTCATTGGGTTATCAGTCTTTGATAATAACCAAGAAGAGAAGTTTTGTTGATCCTCTATGTTGAATTACCCTATCAAACCAACTCAGATCGGTGTCATTTGTTGCTTCTCGACAAATTTATAACTCTATTTTATGGCATACGGTTACAGGTATAGGTCAGGTCAATCCCTTACAGATGCCTGAATTGGGGCAATATACGCCTATTTGTTAAGAAATTTTATGAAGATTTTGTGAAGAAGTGGGAACGTTTTTTAAAGAAATGGTAAAGCTGGAGCGAGAAACTCGATTCCCAAAGGCGGCAAAGTGGAGATTATGTCCCCAACTGTGTCACTTACCGCCGTGAGGAAAAAATTCCTCTTAGGGTTATCCAGGTGTTCCCGTATTTAAACGCTTGCGTAATAACAAACGTTGAGGATGGCGTCGCCAGAGACTGTAACTCGGCTCTAGATGATGCAGTTGATAGCCCATTTTCAGGTAAAGTTGCCGCGCTTGATCGTTACTATCTAGGACATGAAGGTAAAGATTGGGAAAGCCCCATGCCAAGGATTGACGCTCGCAAGCTAGCAGTAATTGTCCAGCCACACCCCGTCGCCGACAACACCTTCTGACCGCTAAATTAGAAATGTAAGGATAGTGGTGACCTTGAGGTTGCCAGGATGGGGGAGAACGGAGGGCAATTTCGACAGTGCCGACGAGTAGCCCGTCAGCACTATCGCCAGAAGCATCAGGGTTGAGGGCAACAAAACAGGCATAATGGGGAGAATTGCCACGCAGTCGATTCCGCAGATCTTCATAAATTCCTAATCGCCAAATTGGATAAACCAAACGCCAGAGTCCCTGTTGCGAGTGAAAGCTATCCGCTAGAATTTCCGAGAGCGCAATTAGATCTTGGTCTTTTGCCCTCCGGATCGTTAAGCGGGAAGCATCCACAGCCAGCGTCTGCTGAGCTTCAGAAGCAACTTTGTGGGACGTCACGAAAGAAAAGCAGGGGTTCACCATCGCAAAAACATAAAGAGCGCCATCACCACTCCCTTGGGATCAACACTTAACCAGAAATCATCGTCTTTCGTTTGTAGAACGATAGTATTGTACAAGGAGAGCATTGACGAATCACTTCTTCCCACAGCGCTTTCCCAGGGGCATGACACCATCATAAAGCCGATCAAGGCGCAGCGCTTTGCGTCCTCAAGATATGCTCGATCCCCTAAATTTTCATGATTCGCCCAAAATAGAGGAGTTAGGCGCGATCGCATAACTCTTATGGTAAAGCCAAAACCAAGACGCTCAGACCAAACATGACTATTCGGCAACTTGAGGCAGAATACAACCATACTGGAAAACAAAAATTAAAATCAATTGGGGTGTACCACTAACTACCGTCACAATAGCCAAATTGCCGCAGGACAAGTAACATGCTTCCTTTAGCCCGTCGTGATCATCGAACTACACTTCCCTGGAGTCAGAGAGTTCTCATCGAGCCAGTCATTGCCAGCCGTAAAAATCTCTAACGTGCTTGCAAACTGTTTTTATTCGCAAAAGCTCTGGCAGCAGGAGAGCGGTGCATGAGATCTCAATCCACACGAAAGCCTAAACTTCTGGTTGTTGACGACGAACCCGACAACCTGGACTTGCTATATCGAACATTCCATCGTGAGTATAAAGTCTTGCGGGCAGACAATGGTCCTGCAGCACTAGAAATTTTGGAAGCTGAAGGAGATGTGGCTGTGATTATCTCCGACCAACGTATGCCCCTAATGAGCGGTACCGAGTTTCTCAGTATCACCGCCGCTCAATACCCTGATATTATCCGGATTATCTTGACGGGGTACACCGATGTAGAAGACCTCGTTGAAGCCATCAATGCAGGTAAAGTCTTTAAATACGTCACCAAGCCCTGGAATGCCGAGGAACTCAAGTCAGTCGTGCGGCAAGCCATGGACACTCATAATGTCCTTAAGTCCCGCACCAGTGAACTCTGTCGGGCGTTGCGTAGGGAAACCCTCCTAAATACAGTAACCAATACCATTCGCAATGCTCAGTATGACAAAAGTGGTAGTTCCCCGCTTAAAGACGTTCTACAGCGGATTGTCGAGACGGTGGGTCACTTGCTAGAAGTCGATGTATGCATTCTTCGTCCCTTCCAGCAAGAGCAGTTGGTCGATGAATGGTTTGTCTATCAACGGCAACAGAGCGACTCAGGTGGCGAAAATTCAAGGTTTAGAGACAATGGTAGGCAACCCTTATCACCGAACCATTCACCATTAGACTTAGCACAGCCGCAACCCAACTCCTGTACCATACAAACCACGGGTGAAAATACAGATGCGACCTCATCGCTACCGCCGCTTTTAACTCAGACGGTTTGGCAAACCCATGAAGTTACCGTTATTCACGATGTATTGACAGATGAACGATTTAATCAGGATAGTCCTGAAGGCGAAGCTCGGCTACAGGCGTATCAACAAGCGAATATTCGCTCTAGCTTAGTCGTCCCCCTGATTAGTCAACAGGAATTGGTGGCTGTCATGGCGTTACACCAGTGTGTAGAACCCTATAGCTGGCAAGATGACGAAATTCAACTCGTCGTGATGGTAGCAGACCAAGCTGCCATGGCAATTTCCCAGGCACGGGCGTATGAACAGCTACACACCTTAGCGACGCAGCAAACCTTAATCAACACAATTACTCGCGCTATTCGTTCTAGTCTTGATCCCCAAGAAATTTTTACAGCGATTACTCAACAATTAGGTGTTGCTCTCAACGTTGATGGTTGTGTTCTGTCTCTGTGGAGTGAAAATGATGAGTTTGTTCAATGTGTGGGCTTATATGATGGGAAATCGACAAAAGTAGTGGGAACGTCGGTTAATCATCATGATCAATTTCCAGAGAATAATCAAGTCACTCTAACTCATTCCCCTACCTCCTCAATTGAATCTGTTTCCTCCACTCAACTTCCTCTGTCAGCTGTTCCGATTGTCGGCAATCCCGTATTACGGCAGCTTATTGATAGCCAAGCCCCAGTGGTGCTTGATGATTTGGTAGCCAATCCCCAAATGAATGGGTCTGACCTGCCCCTGCGCCAAAATGCCCGCGCCCTTTTGGTGGTGCCTTTATTGGTTGATGGCAAAATTATTGGTAGCATTAGCCTGCGGCAAACCGATACCCCACGCCACTGGCTGCAATCCGAAATTGAGCTGGCCCAAGCCGTGGCATCCCAAGCGGCAATTGCGGTTCAGCAATCGCGACTTTATCAAAAAACGCGACAGCAAGCCGAGCGGTTAATGGAATTAGATCGGCAGAAAACGGAATTTTTCCAAAATGTTTCCCATGAATTCCGCACGCCCCTGACCCTGATGATTGGGCCACTAGAATCGGCAATTAACCAACATCAGGGATTACCTTATGAACAAAGTTCAATCGCGCTGCGGAATTCGCGCCGCTTGTTGCGATTAGTCAATCAGCTATTGGATTTACAGCGACTCGATGCAGGACGGATGCAACCGAGTTTCCGTCCCTGTAACTTAATTGAATTTATTCATCAAATTGTTGAAACTTTTAAACCCTACTGCGAGAAAAAAAATATCAATCTCTTGAGCCAGGTCATCCCTTGTCCTGAGATTTATTTAGATATAGAAAAATTTGACAAGGTATTGTATAATCTCCTGTCAAATGCGATGAAGTTTACCAATGCTGGGGGGAGTATTACCATTACCGTTAAATCGACGGACAATAAAGTTTGTCTAAAAATTTCCGATACGGGTATTGGTATTAGTAAAGAACAACTTCCTCATTTATTTGAACGGTTCCGACAAGCAGAAGGCTCAGTCAACCGCAGTTATGAAGGCAGTGGTTTAGGATTAGCGTTGGTAAAAGAATTAGTAGAACTCCATGGGGGAGAAATTGACGTATCCTCGGAACAGGGAAAAGGAACAACATTCACCATTCATTTACAACAAGGAAAAGCTCACCTCCCCGTCGAGCAGATTGTGGATGTTGCCACGGAAATCCAGTCCAGTCGGGCATTGGTGGAACTGGCGGACTTGGAGTTGAATTCCTTCGGGGAACCCGAAGATCAACCCGAAGCCGAACCTCAAGAGCCGGGAAATGCTTATTTGACTGTTGATCCACATACACCTTTGGCGGCGAAAGTAGCGCGAATTTTGGTCGTTGATGATAATTCCGATTTACGGGCTTATGTAAGCAGTATCTTAAGGCAATCGGGGTATCAGGTGTGGACAGCACGGAATGGGGAAGAGGGATGGCAAATGACCCAGAAGTGCCATCCTCAGCTTATCGTGACTGATTTGATGATGCCTGTGATGTCAGGACTGGATATGATTCATACCATTCGGGGTTCCCAGGACTTTAAGGGAATACCGATTATATTGCTCACGGCAAAAGCGGATGAAGCCAGTCGGATTGAGGGAACAGAAAAGGGGGCAGATGCCTATCTTTCAAAACCGTTTAATGACCGGGAATTGTTGGCAGAAGTCCGGAATTTATTGGCGCTTAAAGAACAAGAACAGCGCGTGGTTGAGTTAAATCGATATCTAACTGAGTCGGTACTGAAGCGGTTTTTACCCCCAGCTATGGTTCAGAAAGCAGCACGGGGAGAATTAGCACTGGATTTACATCCAGAACCCCGCTTAGTTACGTCCTTGTTCAGTGATATTGTGGGGTTTACGGAGTTGTCGAATACCTTGCGATCGCGCCGAATTGCCGAGTTGCTCAATGAGTATCTGGTAGCCATGACTCGTGCGGTGTTTGATAATGGGGGTACGGTGGATAAGTTTATGGGGGATGGCATATTAGCGATTTTCGGCGCTCCCGAAGAATTAAGTCCTCACGAACAAGCTCGACGGGCAATTGCCTCGGCACGACAAATGTTGCGATCGCTCGATAAACTGAATCAAAAGTGGCAAGCTAGGGGACTCGTGGGTAATGGAGGACCCCCGCCTGTACGATTCCGCTGTGGGATTCATCAAGGAACCGCTGTAGTGGGGATGTTTGGTGGAGATGAACGAACCGATTATACTGCGATCGGTCCTTCAGTGAATATCGCCGCCCGATTGCAAGAAGCGGCTGAACCGAATTCAATCCTGGTTTCGGCGTCAGTTGCTGATTGGTTAGACGATGATGCGATCGCGAAGTATCGTTCTCTTAAGCTCAAAGGCGTTGATGAAACCGTTTTAACCTTTGCCGTTAACCCTGTGCCAGTGAATGCCAATTCACCCGATCAGGGGATGTAGAGACGTGCCATGGCACGTCTGGGAGATGGGGAAGATGGGGAAGATGGGGAATCCCAGCGCGTTCACCCTGGAGAGGATATCAAATCCTAGATTAGGAATCTTTGAAGCGCTCACTACGTCTATTTTTGAATGTAGAAATTTTCGGCAACCACACTAACTATGAAACGTTTACGATGGCTCAACGTTGGGGTTCTAACGACGGCATTTCTACTCACCGTCGGAGCTTCAAGTTCCCTAAAGGCAGGCACATTTGATAGTCAAGAAGTCAATTCTGATAATTTTATTGCCGTTGCTGCTCCTTTTGGGGATGACAAGTATCAATTACTGATTATCGAGCAGCGATCCAACCAACGCGCTTGCTGGCAAGAGGTGGGAAGTAATCCCGCGATCGTTGATCCGTTACTGCTCAATTTTGACTTTACAGGCATTTGCGGACGTAGCACTGATAGTAATGGTTATTCGATTCGCATGGAGGGTCAAGATTTAGGATTAGACTATTTGCTAAGAGTTGTCGAGCGTGATGGCGAGTTAGTCCTCATTGGTACAAATCGGATGAATCGTCAAGCTCCCAAGGTGGAAATTGGCAGAACCCAAGGGTTGAGTAATGGCAATTTCCTGAAAATTGAACTTGATCCTGGTTGGCGGTTCACTCGACGTGCTTATCAAGGTCGAGCATTAGGTCATATCTATCTGACTAGCGATACAGCAATTCCAGCAACACCAGCGGTGAGTCCTCCAAACCCGGTAACGCCAGCAGTACGGGAACCTGCACCCGCAGAAACCGAGCGGGAGTTTATTTTCACAAAGCCAAGCGAGGAAAATACTCCACCATCAGTTACTGTACCCACCCTAGACAATCCAGCTACCAATCCTCAAACCCTACCCCCTCCTGCTTCCAATCAGACTGTGCCAATTTTGGAAGATTTAAGGTAAGTTTTTTGTAGGGGCGGGTTTAACTACTATCGTTTTTTGCCTCACAAAAAATGCAACTAAACCCGCCCCCATGCTGATCAAATAAGCTCCAATTTCATTTATTCTTCCCCAGCTTCCCCCGCTTCCCCAGCTTCCCCCGCTTCCCCAGCTCCCCCAGCTAACCGCTAATCCCTCATCCTCTGTAACTGCGTTCTCTGTCGCCTACGCCGCTGAGGTGGTGATTGGCGACGGTTTTGTAAAGAAACGACTTGAGCCTCACTACTTTCTCTGGCTACCCGAATCAACAATCCAGCCGAACACAAATTGGCAATCATCGAACTTCCCCCATAACTAAAAAATGGGAAGGGTAAACCCGTAGTCGGGAGAACCCCTGTGGCGACACCAATATTTAACAGCGATTGACCGACAATTACAATCATCGCTCCGATCGCGACTAACCGATGCACAGGATGACGGGTTTTTAATGCCACAATGGTTGCCAAGGTAGCATAAGCTACGATCAGCAGCAGCAACAACGTACTGCCGACAAAGCCAAATTCTTCAGCAAATACGGCAAAAATAAAGTCGGTATACTGAATAGGTAAATAAAACAACTTTTGTTGGGATAGACCAAACCCAGAACCCCATGTACCCCCTGATCCTACCGCCAGTAAACTTTGAATCAATTGATAGCCGTCATTCATCGGATCAGCCCAAGGATTGAGAAAGGACATCACCCGACGCCGCTGATACTCCTTGATGCTGATACTAATTGTTGCCAGTAACACGCCTCCCAAGGCGGTTCCTCCTAAGTAGGAAAAGGGCAACCCAGCCGCCAGTGCGATTAGCCACAATGTCATCCCACATAGCGCCGTTGTACTCAGATTTGGTTGGAGCAAAATTCCCAACAGCACTAGGGCAAACATCCCTAGCCAGAACAGGCGTACTCGCACGGAAATCTGTTGCCATTGCCCAAAGAGGCAAGCACTCTGAAGGATCAGAAACGGTTTAATTAATTCCGAGGGTTGTAGGGGAACAGAACCCAGGGATAGCCAGCGGGTTGCGCCATTCACCGTCGTTCCCACACCGGGAATCAGGATGATCAAGATCAACCCCAATAACACCAGCATTATCCAATGGGCAATTCTGAGGATATACCGTAAAGGCGATCGCACAAAAAAATTAAAGGCGATCATGCCTAGGGTAATCCAGATGAGCTGTCGCTTAAAGTAATATAAACCGTCACCAAACTCAGCATCGGCACTGGGATAGGATGCCGAGAACAGCACCGCTAAACCCACCAATAGCCACAGAAAGGTTAACCAGCGCAATAGACGGGCATCGATTCCCCAGTCCTTAGCCGAAGGATGAATCCATGAAATCAGGTTACGTAGAGTCACTAAAATTTCATTTATTACTCTCAATTAGGGTAGCGCAACCGGAGCCGACCATCCAGTTAAACTGTATAGAATAGTATGATCTCTGAGATCTGACTACCAGCGACTAAACTAAAAAGTAATCACTTTCCTTGGTATTCCCATGACGCCTAGCCAGAGTTCAGACGCCACAACTGAAAAAACTGCCCAAATTGAACCCGAAGAGATTATTATTCCACCATGGGATTTATGGAGTGATGAACCGCCCTTGGAAAGCGATCGGCATCGAGATCAAATTGAACTACTTTTGGCTTGCCTGAAATGGTGGTGGCGAGAACGTACTGACTTTTATGTCACTGGGAACCTTACCATTTATTTTAGTCCTGACCACATCACCACCAGAGACTTTCGCGGACCTGACTTTTTCGTGGTGTTGGGCGTGGAAAATCGACCTCGAAAAAGTTGGGTTTTGTGGGCAGAACAAGGAAAATATCCCAATGTGATCATTGAACTGCTTTCGGATAGCACAGCGAAGGTGGATCGAGGGGATAAGAAAACACTGTATCAGGATACCTTTCGCACACCCGAATATTTTTGGTTTCACCCTGACACCTTAGAGTTTCAAGGATTCTGCTTAGTTCGAGGTGAATATCAGCCACTGGAATCAAATCAGCAAGGCTGGTTATGGAGTCAACAGTTACAGTTATTTTTAGGAGTGCATCAATCAACCCTGCGATTTTTCAGTTCAGAGGGACAGTTAGTCTTATCACCAGCAGAGAGGGCAGAATTAGCACAACAGCAAGCTGAAATGGCACAACAACAGGTTGAGGTAGAACGACAACAACGAGAACTGGCACAACAACAGGTTGAGGTAGAACGACAACAACGAGAACTGGCGCAACAAAGGGTTGAGGAACTACTTGCCAAACTCAAGGAGTTAGGGATTGAGTCTGATACAGAAAATTAAGTACTTGGACATAAATCCTGTACCCTGTACTAAAAAATGTTAAGAACCCTCAAACCCTTACTGTTACCTATTACCTATTGTCTATTGCCTTGCGCGTAGTGCTATACCTTCTGACAATCTTCAATTAAAAAGGGGTCATCGCGACCCCCCACCTTTGCCGTAGAAGCTATTTTTTAAAGCAATCCAGTATTTGTACCTTGTTTGCCAGTCGCTAGCTTCACCTTGATAATTTTGCCGCCCATTTTCATGATCCGCTGTTGCTCCCTAAACCAGTTGTCGTAGGGAACTAACTTGGTGAAATAGGTGTTTTGCAACTCCCGTTGAGTTCTGGTTCTAGTTTGGCTAGGGACGCAAGCCGTCACCTGAAACATTCGCATGATTGAAGTTCTCCTAATTAAAATTCAGAAACTTTATATTGCAATCAGGTTTGGGACTCAACTGTCAATACTAGATTGTCAAAACTCATCTGCTTAACTAAAAAGTCAGACTTGCCTTTAACAAGCTAGCACTCACAATTGATTTCCCAAACCTTGAAAAAATTACCGACTACAGGTTCACAAGGGAACGTTCCAGAATTCTCTAGCTCAAACCCGAGCAAATGTAGTCGAAGTAAACACCCATTTCCTTACCAGCATCAGCACCCACCAGACTGGCGGTAACTTCTTTCATGGCTTGGATGGCTTGTACGGTTGCACTAATGGGAACACCTAGAGAGTTATAGGTTTCCTTGAGTCCATTGAGTACACGCTCATCCAGGATGGAGGTGTCACCCGCCAACATGGCATAGGTGGAGTAGCGCAAATAGTAGTCCAAATCGCGGATACAAGCAGCGTAGCGGCGAGTGGTGTACATGTTGCCACCCGGACGAGTGATATCCGAGTAGAGCAAAGACTTGGCAACAGCTTCTTTAACGATAGTTGCTGCGTTAGCACTGATTGTGGTTGCCGCACGCACCCGCAATTCACCCGTGGCGAAATAGCCCTTGAGCTTGTCCATCGCAGAGGCGTCCAGGTATTTTCCTTGAACGTCGGAAGAGTTAATAACAGAGGTAATTGCGTCTTGCATCGATTCTATTTTCCTTATTTCACCTAGTCTCTCGAATCCTTAAGACAGACGTGCAACGTCCAGGTGTGGAAGCGTTATGCTACGTCTTTCTCAGTCGGATAGGGTCTACTGCATTGCTCCGATTACATAGTCGAAGTAGGAGCCAGCTTCAGCCGCATCTTCCCCAGTCATCATACCGGTAGCAGCGTTTTTCATGGCACGAACGCCTTCGACAACAGCGTCAACGGGAGTCCCTAAAGACTTGTACATTTCGCGCACGCCGACTAAGCCAATTTCTTCAATTGGGGTAACATCGCCAGCGACAACACCATAGGTGATTAGGCGCAGATAGTAGTCCAAGTCACGCAGACAAGTTGCTGTCATTTCTTCACCGTAGGCATTACCACCGGGAGAAACAACATCAGGACGCTTCTGGAATAACTGGTCTCCAGCTTGCTTAACGATGCGCTCACGAGAGTCTGTCAACGTTTGAGCAACCCGTAGGCGACGATCACCAGAGGTCACAAACGACTTGATCCGGTCTAATTCACCAGGGCTTAGGTAACGAGCCTCGGCATCGGCATTCACGATTGATTTCGTGACTATACTCATTTACAGGATTCCTCCTCCAAGAATGTAACCAGGTGTGTGTACTTAAACTGGCTTATTGTAACTGTTGAAACGCTGAAACGCTTCCCAATGGGCTAGGCTCTCCAGCTTAATGGCTGACTCTGCCTGATCTTGAAACGACTTAATCGACTCAAGATTGGTGAGAGTAGCTAGCGATACATTAGGTCAGTGAGACAGCTCTCTTCCGCAAATATTTTGCGATAGATTGTTCACATTTTTCCTATGTTCGCAACATTTTGTAACATTTGTCCTCAGATTTAGGGGTGGGGGAACGCTGATTATAGAGACGTAGCAGGCTACGTCTCTACACCCTATCTTCCTCAAAGACGTGCCGTAACACGCCTAGAACATTACCCTAATCCCTAATCAGAGATAGCTTTGATACTGCCCAAGTAATTGCCTGCTGGCAATGAGGGAACGCGAGGATAAGGAACCACATAGTCCCCGAAGAAACGAGCATACTCTGAACTATCCACGATCGCAACCACAGCCGCATTCAGTCCTTGTTCAGCCATGAGTTTGGTGTAGTCCTGAATCTCCGTTTGAGTCGCAGGAGTGCGTCCTAACAGATGACGGAACAAGAACTCGATGACTTTAGCACTGGGATAGGGCGAGTAGAAGCGCTGGCGATAGCTTTCACTACATGCCAACCCCTTAACAAAATCGCGCACCGAGATGTCACCTTGGCTCAGTTGACGCTCTAAGTCAGGCTGTCGATAGGATGGGGGAATTTCACCCGTCCAGATATCCATGACCTGAGCATAAATTGCCTCGATAACCTGAGCCGTTTCGTCCGGATTTCCGGGGTTTAGGCGGAAAATCCGTGCGGGTTTACGATTGGCAATTCCGATGGCGGGTTGAACCGCTGGATTATTGTCCTTGGGTACAGAACGACTGAGTTCGACAAAATCAGGCTTAGTCGCCGCCATATCCGCGATCGCTTTCCCCGTCAAAGGCAGTTTTGCCCCATCCACTCGCGAACTGACTGGCTCAAAGCTAGGAACCACCAGTTGATCATTCTGCTTGGTCAGCTTGTTATAGAGTTTCTCCGTATTGGGGAAGTTCGCCGCCGGTAAAGTGGGGAAGCGACGATAGGGAACCGTATCTTCACCAAAGACTTGAACATACTCCATGCTGTTAACCATGGCGCTGATAAAGCCTCGGATACCCTGGGATGCCAGAATCTGGTTGTACTTCTGGATTTCCTTTTGATTTTCCGGTGCTCGACCCAAGAAATGCTTGGTTCCCAACTCAATCACCTTGGTGTTGGGATAAGGCGTGTAGAACTCTTTGATGTAGAGTTCAGAGCAACCTAACCCTTCAATAAACTCCTTGAGGTTAATCTCACCGTTCCCCAGCTTGCTTTCCAGGCTAGAGAACTGACCTTTAACCACATACGGTTCAACATCGCGCTCAAAGATCTGGCGATACGCGGCACGAATCAGAACCTTCACTGCTGGCTTATCGTTGAGATCCGTCAGCTTAAAGATCTTGGTCTGCTGGCGCTTAGTGTTAACGCCCTGATTAATTCGGAATTGAACATCCGGCTCAGTCCGCGTTTCTGGCACCTCTCCCATTTCCACATAGGCAGGAGTAGCTGGTACTTCTGGCTTAGTCCCCACATCCTCACGCAGCGCACCCGGTCGAGCCGATCGCAATTGTAGACCCCCCGGTGTCAGATAGCGCTCGTAGGGAACCGTATCTTCCCCAAAGGCTTCCTCGTATTCTTTGCTGTCAATCAGCATATCAACCAGGGCGTAGAACCCTTTCTTGGCACAAATATCAAAGTATTTGTTCGTTTCCCCGCGCCCGTAAGTGGGACGTCCCAATAGACGACGGTGGATATATTCCACAGCCTTCATCACATACAGGGATGTCCAGTACATCTTGCGGAAGACATCGGACTTCGCCAAGATGCGGATAAACTCCCGGATGGTAATTTCGCCATTTTCCAGCTTAATCTCCGCCACTTTCTGGCGTTGACCATCATACACATCCCGCCCAAAGACTTGGCGATAGCAGGCACTAATCACCTTTTGGGTCGAGCTTTCGGCAAATGTGACACTAGCCGCCTTAGTGCTAGGAATCTGGTCTAAGCGGAAGACTTTCGCTCCCAGAGACCCCGGAAACTCACCCCTTGCCTGAGGATTACTGTTTTGGTTATTAATCCCCGGTCCGCGATGAATCAGGATGCGCTTAGTATCCTTACCAAAACCAGCGGGTCGGGCGCTGGGATTGCGCGTTTCTTTGGGGAAAATTGCTCCAAACTGAATCTCTAAGGGGTCATTCCCCGAACCGTAGGGATGTTGATCCGGTAACGGCTGCTCATACTGGGCAAAGGTGGTGATAAATTGCGGTATCTTGCGGAAGGGGGCGCTATAGTTGAGCAAATCTTGCTGCATTCCCCAGTTGCGGCATTCTTGAGCCTCCTGTCCCAATCCTCGTAGGTAAGGAACGGTTTCTTCGCCAAAGTAATCGGAGTATTCCTGAGAATATACCAAAGCATCCACCAGCGCGGGTAAACCGCCATCGGACACAATCGAGAAGTAGGTTTGAACTTCTTCGCGAGAGGACGGACCCCGACCCAGGAAATGACGGAATGCCAGTTCTAAAGCACGACTGTTTATAAAGGGTTCGTAAAATTGCTTACGGTATAGGGGCGATTTACCCAAGCGACGCACAAACTCCTTCATGGAGATGTCGCCGTTTTTCACCTGCGATTCCAGGTAGGAGATGGATTGGCTGTAGGCGCGGCTAATATCACGCTCAAAGATTTGCCGATACGCCGCCTTGACCACTTGGTTCTTTTCTGACGCTGATAGTCCCGGCTTCATCACGAACTTCGGACGCCGTTCTGCGGCATTGAAGTAGCTTTGAGGCAGTTGTAACCCTTGCTGATCCGGCGAAGGACGTTGGCGGACTTTATCGGCTGGATTCGGGGCTTTGAATTCGTTAATCAGAATCTCAAAGTACTCACCCACCAGTTGGGCGGCTTCAGCATCGCGCTTAAAGTACCCCAAAGAGGCTGCCCGCATTTCTTGCAGTGCCAGTAATGTGGCATCTCCAGAGCAGGCATTTTCGATAATTTCCCGTAATCCGCGCACGTTGACGGTAATAATATTCGGGTCACCGGCAACGATTGAGTAGGTGAGGTAGCGCAGCATCCAAGACAAGTCGCGCAGGGATTTCTGCATATTGCTTGGACCATAACGGGCGACGTTTATCGGTCGGAATCCCGATGGCGCTGGACCGCCACTGGAGGCGCTAAAGATGTTCCGGAATCCTTCAAAGAAACCCCCGCCACTTTCTACATACGTCGCGGTTCCTAGTGTCATCGTGCGTCTGACATCACCTGTACCCGCACCACTGGTTGCCATTGCCATTTCCGGTGCAGGTTCTTCCTGGGGCTTTTCTAAATACGCCATCGGAGAACCGCCGACAAAAATCCGGTTAGCGGCACGAGATACGATCAAATCTGAGTTTTGAGTAATCAGATTGGCAATATCTATGCGTCTTGTACCGGATTGGAAGTATTCGGACAGCTCAAGCAGCTCTCCTTTACCCAAGAACCGATCTTGCTGTTCAGCCTGGATAATGTTGCTAATCGGTACAGTTTGATACAGTTGCGGACGTGCAACTGAGCTTCCACCACTTGCCTTAACACTCATTGATTTTCAAACGCTCCCATCGACAATTGCTACTGACTGTGTTAAGCCTGACCAGGGGATTCATCTAGGTCACTGTCGTTTACATTCTTAGGCTCAGTACATTAAGATTTTCTCCCAGACCTACTTGTTGAGGGGATGGGATATTCCTGCGTTACCTTGCCCTAAATCAACCAGTGACCTCGCTAAACCTGGTCAGAATCTAGATTAAAACGTTTCTGATCTGCTTAACGGCTTTATTAAGAAGTGTATAGAATACATGCCAAAATTTTACAGTGTCATAACAGAGTCATCATAGTGGATTAATCTCACTCACTGAGAAAAAGCATAAGTTTTGTTACATTAGTTCGGGTTCCCTGTTCCCTGTTCCCTGTTCCCTGTTCCCTGAGACAACATGACAAATGACAATACCAGCATTGCTGTAGCCCAATTGTATGACGCTTACCCCTTTCCCCCAGAACCCTTGCTGGATGAACCGCCGCCTGGGTATAACTGGCGCTGGAATTGGTTAGCCGCCTATAATTTCTGCACGGGTCAAAAACCGTCAAGGCAGGATATTCGGATTTTAGATGCGGGTTGTGGTACAGGGGTAGGCACCGAATATTTGGTTCATCTGAATCCCCAAGCTTCGGTTGTGGGTATCGATTTGAGTGCTGGGGCGTTGCAGGTGGCGCAGGAACGCTGTCATCGTTCTGGGGCGAATCGGGTTGAGTTTCATCACTTGAGCCTCTATGATGCCCAACAACTGCAAGGAGAGTTTGATTTAATTAACTGTGTAGGCGTATTGCATCATTTGCCTGATCCGATTCGCGGTATTCAGGCATTAGCACCCAAGTTAGCACCAGGGGGCTTGATGCATATTTTTGTCTATGCTGAATTGGGGCGCTGGGAAGTGCGGCTGATGCAACAGGCGATCGCACTCTTGCAAGGGGAGCAGCGTGGGGATTACCAAGATGGTGTGCAAGTTGGACGCCAGGTTTTTGAATCCTTACCAGAAAATAACCGAATTGTCAAGCGAGAAAAAGAACGTTGGTCATTGGAAAATCAACGGGATGCGAATTTCGCGGATATGTATGTGCATCCCCAAGAGATTGACTACACGATTGACAGTTTATTTGAGTTAATTGATGCGTCGGGGTTAGAGTTTATCGGCTTTTCTAATCCTGGATATTGGCAATTGGATCGGCTATTAGGGAAAAATCCAGGATTAATGGAACGGGCGAGTGGGTTGAGCGATCGCGAACGGTATCGTTTAATTGAGTTGTTAGATCCAGACCTGTCCCATTATGAGTTTTTCTTGGGGCGTCCACCTTTACCGAAGGTAGATTGGTCACAGGATCAGGAGTTATTAGCGGCGATTCCTGAACGGAATCCCTGTATGGAAGGGTGGCCCAGTCAATGTTTATTTAACTATGATTATCAGATTATTAATTTATCAGATGCCGAGTTTGCTTTTCTGCAAGCCTGTGACGAAAATAGCAGTCAACAACGCACTGTGGCAGAGATTTTAAGGGATGTAGAGTTAGGATTAGATGGAGTGCGATCGCTCCAACAGCAACAGCTTATTATCTTAAGTCGGTGATTGTCATTTTGTCATTGGTCATTTGTCATTCATTGCTGTAGGGGCGGGTTTCACAATTATCCTTTATTCTCTCACCCAGATGCGACTAAACCCGCCCCTCAACCCAACCGTACACACACATTAGGTTCCGATTTCTGTAAGCGAAGGGTCAAGTCAGGGCGGGTTTAGTTAAGTTAGTGGTTTGATCCGATGCGTTATTGGTGAAACCCGCCCCTACACACTTATGTAAATTGTAAATGCGCGTTATTATTCAGCGAGTTAAATCCTCTCAAGTCACAATTAACGGTGAAGTCGTTGGTAAAATTGGTCAAGGGCTAAATTTGCTAGTGGGAATTGCCGATAGTGATACGGAAGCTGAATTAGATTGGATGGCGCGAAAATGCTTAGATTTGCGGTTATTTCCGGGAACCGATAGCAATAGCAATCGCTGGGAACAGTCGGTTCAGGAAATTGGCGGCGAATTGTTGGTGGTGAGTCAGTTTACCTTGTATGGGGATTGTCGCAAAGGGCGTCGCCCATCGTTTTCGCGATCGGCAAATCCTGAACAGGCAGAACAATTGTATCAGCAGTTTGTGGATAAGTTGCGTCAAAGTGGGTTACGAGTGGAAACGGGGGTATTTGGGGCGATGATGCACGTCTCGATTGAAAATGATGGACCCGTGACATTGCTGCTGGAGCGGTAAATTGACCAATTGCTTACCCCAATGAGGGTAGGCATTTTGTCCAGCAATCGCTCAAACTATTACAGGATAATACTTTCGATTGGATATAGCTATTTTGTATAGAGGGAACTTCCGATCAATAAAGGGAGGCGCCTGAGTAATGTTATTGTTGCGTATTACGTGATTCTCATTTATCACTTATCATTTGTCATAGATTCTGTAGGGGCGGGTTTCACTACTATTCTTTCTTCTCTCACCCAGATGCGACTAAACCCGCCCCTCAACCCAACCTTACACATTAGGTTCTGGTTTCTGTAAGCGAAGGGTCAAGTCGGGGCGGGTTTAGTTAAGTTAGTGGTTTGATCCGATGCGTTATTGGTGAAACCCGCCCCTACACATTCAAAATTCAACACTCAAAACTAATTGGTCTTCCGTATTTTCATGCCCGCTGCACTACGCATCCCTTGAGGAATATTGCCGCAACCACTGCGCCAACTCATCTTCAGAGAGTTCCCCCGCCGCCAGCGATCGCATCACCAGCACTACCTCTGACTCTGGTGCATCCAAATTCCAACTATTCACCTTCAGAAACACATACATCACCTGAAATGCCGTGCGCTTATTGCCATCAATAAACGGATGATTTCTAGCAATTCCATAGCCATAATCCGCAGCCAGTCGATAAATATCTGCCCCTTCATACCCATAGCGATTACGCGCACGGGCAAGGGCACTCGCCAGCAATCCCTCATCCCGTAACCCATACACCCCACCATGGGTTGCAACTTGATCATCATGAATCACCTGCACCATCGCAGCAGTAATCCAAATCGGTTCAGCCATCTGCTAACTCTCGCATGGCATTGCGGTACTGTGATGCCCCCTGCTTGTAAGCCGCCATCACTTGCTCGAATTCAGGATCATAAGCCATTAACTTAATGCCATCCTCCATCACCACCAGGGTTAGTGTATCCCCTTCCCTTAAATCAAATTTGTCCAAGATTTCCTGAGGAAACGTGGTGCCAATGGAGTTGCCCACTTTCCGTAGTTTTATTTCCATGATTTAATTTTTTGCTGACGTTATTACTATAGTAATCACGCTAATTACCAGACAAACCAGCCAAAAATGAATGGAGTCTAGCCCGTAGGGTGCGTTAGGCGCTGGCTGAGATTAACGTAACAAAGAATTTGCGATTTGGCGCCGTAACGCACCATTCTCGGTTATAGGGTGGGTGGCGCTGTTATATGGTGCGTTACGCTGTCGCTAACACACCCTACATATAGAACATATAACAAAGAATTTGCGATTTGGCGCCGTAACGCACCGTTCTCGGTTATAGGGTGGGTTGTGCTGTTATATGGTGCGTTACGCTGTCGCTAACACACCCTACATATAGAACATATAGAGCCTTTGCGTAAGTTCTCAGGTATGCCACGCCAGTAGGTTTTGACGTTTCACGGGAGCTAGGGCGGTAGAATAGCAGGATACCCACAACTGGATAAAATTCCATGTATCGCTTACGATCTCTTCCCTGGCGATCGCTCTTAGAAGTCTCAGGGATTACTACTGCGATCGCGATCGCCCTTGAAATTATCATCGGCTTAGGCGTCACCCAATCCGCCGCGATCCGTGAGATGATCCGGTTCCTCTATACTCCTCCCTTAGGGATGATCATCATCTTAATGGCGGCGGCGGGGTTTGGAGTTCTCGGTGTTTATATTCTGGAACGGTTTTATCCCCACGTTTTGATTAACAGTAGCAGCTTGTGGGCATTAGTTCCCTGTTTAGCCCTAACCTTGTGGTTAAAATCACTGTTGCCTTTACCCTTTGTTTTGGTAAGTTTAAGTTATGCCAACGTGGTTGCCGTTCTCGTTGGCGTATTTTGGAAAGGGCGTCCCTATTGGCGCTAGCAAGCTGAGTTCAAGATTAGCCGTAAATCAACAATAGACTATTTTTATTTCAACAGAGGGTTGAAACTTTTGCCTATTGCCTCTCCCCACCACAAGACTTATTCAGCAGCCACTAATTATCAAAACCTGCGGCTTTTTACCGCCAATTCCTTTTGCGGATCTTCTACTAAGATAACCGGGATAGAACTTATTTCTAGAACGGCTTGCGATACGGAACCGACTCGCACCTGTTGCCAACGTTGATGTCCCCGTTTCCCCATGACAATATCTGCCACTTGATACTCTTGCGCCACCCGAACAATTTCTTCTGGAATGGAACCCTTGATCGTGATAAATTCATAGCGAATATCACTGAGTAATCGTTGAGTGCGATCGCGCAGCTTTTCTACCTCCTCTATCTGATCATTATTGATCACATGTAATACAATTACTTCTCCATCTGTGCGCCGAGCAATACTAGCGACTTTCCGCAAAACCTCTGTCGCCAAAGGAGACGTATCCACCGCCGCTAACAGTACAGTATGAGTCACTACCGTTACTTTCGTCGGGTCAACCTCTCCCCGTTCCAATAATTTTGGCGCAAAGGTAGGAATCGCCCAAGCCCCAATCGGTGCTGTGGTCAAAATGGAAAGTGCTGCAATGGCTAAAATAATTTCTCCCCCTTCAATTCCCCTGGCTAAGGGAATCGCACCAATTGCCGCTTGAACCGTTGCTTTTGCCATATTTCCCGGCAGCAAAAACAGCCGTTCTCGCCCCGTCCAATTACTTCCTAATGTCGAGAGATACCAACCCACGGGACGACCGACAAACAAGCCAATAGCTAACACTAAAAGTCCTGGTAAAATTGTATTGCCTAATACTTGGAGTTGAACACTCGCGCCCAATAAAACAAATAAAACAATCTCCGCCACAACCCAAAGGCTATCAAATCCACCGCGTAGGCGTCGAGCCAACGGTGCATCCAATTCAATCAAAAAGAACCCCATTCCCATAGCGGCTAAGTAGCCAGAGTAGGGTAATACTTTTTCTACAATCACCAATAATAACGCAATTCCAGCGGCAATTAAAACATCTTGAACCGTATTTTGTGTCCAATTTTGTTCCGTTAGTAGCGAGACAATTAAACGAGCCGCCACGTAGCCAATCAAGATACCCAGTCCGATTTCAATAAATACTTGCAACGGTAGTAATTGCAACGCCGAAAGTGTAAATCCTCCCGGAAGAGTGATGGTTTCAATTCCGCCCTGACCTAAAAAACTTAACAGTAAACTGAATAAAAGTAATAATAGAACATCGGATAAAGCACTCCCCGTGAGAATCGCATCAGGAATTCCCTTCGTCACTCCCCAACCCAAACGTTTTAGCCGCAGCATTCCCGGAACAATTACCGCCGGAGATTCTGCGCCAATGATGCAACCTAAGAGTAATCCTGTGGGAACGTCAAACTGAAAAATCCAGATAGCGGCTAACGCGATCGCAACTGCTTCAAACCCCGCAGGCAAAAAGCCTAGCCGCAGCGCTACACTTCCCTGAGACAGCAGCTTTTCCCGATCCAGCCCTAGTCCCGCTTTCATCAAGATAACCATCACGGCAACCGTTCGCAAACTATCCGCCGCTTCCAGCACATCTGAACTGATCACATTGCCAATTTGGGGTCCGAGGACAATTCCCACCAAAATCATCCCGATTAACGGTGGCGCACCTAAACGACGGGCAATTTGACCCCCAAAAAAGCCCATTAATAAAATCCATAATGCGCTGGTTAACATGGAGGATTCTGGTTCTGAAGAAGGATAAGAGACAAATAAGTGACATCCTCCTACACCAAATCAAAGATTATGGTGTAGGCTTCCAACATCGCTGTTAGACATTGCTGCCCTGCGCCACTTATCTAGGCAAAATGCCCCCGACAGCCCGACTTGACAGCCAATTTCTTTCCCCCAGAGTCC